>CAZQNI010000090.1:0-6224 GCA_964594255.1 uncultured bacterium
GAGAAAGTCTCTCTAATTTCATCGGAAATGCAGATGATTTAAAGCAAAGTTCTGATGAAGTGCGAGATAAAATTTCTCTTGTTATGGATACATCAGATAAATTGCTGAATTTGCTTGAAAATATAGACATAAAGAGACGCGATATTGAAGAAACAGCTAACTTTTTGCTTTCTTTATCCAGAGATACTCTTTTGAAGTTGGGAGAAATAGACCTTTTGCTTTCTCAAAGAGGAGCAGTTATAGAAATTTTAAAGAATCACATAGATGTTTTCAGTTACTTAGCTGAAAAGGGGTCAGCCCTTATGCCTACGAATATTTCACAAATAGATTTTGCCTTGAAAGAGGTTGACAAGCTTGATCGCTATAGCCAGCTTAGTGTTGCAGCATTAAGTTCGACTCCTATCCAAAGCAATCTTGATTTATCTGAGTTAGATGGTATGAAGAAAATGTTGGGAATGATTGGAAGGGAGATCGAAGGGCTAAAGGAAATTATTAAAGGAACGCAGTATCAGGCAGATTTATGTTTAAATAATATTAAGAGTGTTCAATCTTTTATAGAAAAAGAAGCAAAAGGGATAGAAGAGGTGACAAATATTCAGGTAAATTTATCCAGAATTTCCTCAGGATTGGGAAGATTGGTTGAAAATGCAGGAGATTTTGCGGAACAGTTAAGGGTTATTTCACTTTATGGGAAAATAGAAGCATCAAGAGTGCCGCATGATATTAAAGGTCTTTCTTCGATTGTAGATGAAATGCAGAAGCTTTCCAATGATTATTCGAAATTAGGTGATAAGTTATGGAGGTTTTTTAACCCGGTAAATGAGAAAATCGAAGATTTAAGAAGAACAACTCTAACAATTGAGAATACAATAAGTAGACTTAAAGATATTGTTAAAGAAAGCGAGGTTGCATTTCAAGAAAACAAAGACCAAATAGAAACTTTAACAGAAGTTTCTTCCAGTATCCGCCCTTTCATTGATAAACAGGAAGATGTGGTCGGAGAAATTGGTAATTCTTTTAACTCCGTAACCGAAGCGTTAAAAGAGTACACAAAAGCTACTGAAGAGCTTGAGAAGAATCTGGATGAAGAAAAAAATCTTACCGAAAATCTTACTCAGGATCATAATTGGAAAAACTTAAGTGCTTTCGAAGTTATTGAAAAGGAGAATGAATCGACCCTGAAGATCCTTCTTCGGAAAATTCCGGTTTCTTTACACCCTTACCAATTTGAGGATCCCGCGGCAAATGAAATTATTTACCTTATACATAGAGGACTGTTCGATTTAGGGTTAAGAGGGGGGGTTTATCCTTTAATGTTAGAAAGGTGGGAACTATCGGAAGATGTTAAAAGATGGGATTTTATAATAAGGGAGGATATTAAGGATCATAAAGGAAGAAAAATCGAATCCGAAGATGTTAAATTTGCGCTTGAAAGAGTAAAAGAAAGTGATAAAATGAGTTCTTTGGTAGCGATTGATGAAATAGATATTAAAGGCAAATATTCACTTTCGGTTAAATTAAGTGAAATTAATATGTCTTTTCTTTCAGATTTGGCCAAAGTCGGTTCATCTATACTGGCGAAAGATTCCTTCGAGGCTGGCATTGTGGGTATAGGACCATTTAAATTACAAAATTGGAAAAAAGAAGAAAACATAATCGTGGAATCCTATCCAGACTATTTCGTAGGGAAGCCTTATTTATCAAGAGTGATTTTTAAAGCTGGGGATGATCCTGTAGAAGAATTTAAAAGTGGTGTAGTTGATGTTGTAAGAGTTTCTCCGGAGAGTATCTCCAGTATTAAGATTAATAAAGACTTAAGCAAAAATTTGATTTCGTCTGTTGGTTTGAATGTAAATTACCTTGGATTTAACTTTAACATGAAGGATCTTCCTTTTATTGACAAGAAAGTTCGTCAAGCGTTAAATCACGCAATAGATAAAGAGGCTATTGTAGAAGAGACCTCTTCAGGCTTTGGGGAAATACCAAAAGGTATATTCCACTCAGGATTTAATACATATAATCCTGAAATAGAAGGATATGAATATAATGAGGTTAAAGCAAAGAAACTTCTTTCCGAAGCGGGTTTTGACGGAGGTTTACCTGGAACGTATACTCTCTCAGTTTATGATTCTCCTATTGTGATTAAAAGAGCCGAATTTATAAAGGAGGCTTTTTCTCGTATTGGAGTTGCTCTGAAAATCGAGAAAAATCCGTGGGGAAAAATCACCAAGAAAATTCAAGAGGGAAAGGCACAGTTATTTTTGACCAGCTGGGTTCCTGATAGTGTTGATCCTAATGATTTTTTATTTTCTCTTTTTCATTCTTCCCAGGCTGGTAGGGGAAATCTAACGTTTTATTCCAATAAAGTTATTGATAACAAAATAAAAGAGGGAACGAGGGAAATAAATCCAATACGAAGGAAAAAATTATATCAGGAGACAGAAAGGATGATAGTAGAAGAGGCTCCTTTAGTTTTTCTTGCTTACGACATTAATTTTTTACTGGTTAGTGACAGAGTTTTTGGTTTTAGATCAGGTTTACTGAATCGTTTACATTATGAATGGGTTGGAGTTGAATAATGGAATTTTTGAGCTTTACTTTAGAAGATAAGTTCTTTGGTATGCCATTGGAGAATGTAAAGGAAATTGTTGAAGAAAAAGAAATAACTCCGGTACCTTTATCGAGTGAGTATCTTGAAGGTGTAATGAATCTCCGTGGAGAACCCGTTACGGTGATCGATTTGAGAAAGAAGATAGGACTAGGAGGGGCATCTAGCTCACGTGAGATTATACTCTGTCTCATTAATGGTATGGTAGTTGGCTTAAGACCAGACAGAGTCCTTGATATTCATGAGGTTCCTGATTCAGAAGTAAAAAATGTCCCTTCCAGCTTAAAAGGAGAAATAGAATCAAAGTATATGAAGGGAATTGTGAAATTGAAAGAAAAATATATAATTATTGACATAAAAGAATTAATTTGATGTAAGGAGGGAAAAATGAGCGCAAGGATTTTAGTAGTAGATGATGCAATATTTATGCGGAAAATGCTGGCAGATATACTTCAAAAAGGCGGTTATGAGATCTGTGATGAAGCTGGGAACGGTAGTGAAGCCGTCCAGAAATACGAGAAGAATAAACCGGATCTCGTCACTATGGATATAATAATGCCTGATATGAGCGGTATAGAGGCAATTAAGAAAATTAAAGAATTAGATTCCGAGGCCAAAATTGTGGTGGTGAGTGCAATGGGACACCAGAGTTTGGTTGTCGAAGCTATCCAGGCTGGAGCAAAGGACTATGTGGTTAAGCCTTTTCAACCTTCACGAGTCATAGAAGCAGTGCAGAGGGTTTTAAAACTGTAAGCGATAATTTATGGATGAACAGAGAAAAGAGTATATAAAACTATTTAAAGAAGAGAGCAGTGAATATTTAGGTAAACTGAATAAAATAATTGTCGAACTTGAGAAAGAACCCGAAAATAAGAAAATAACTGCTGAGGTTTACAGGATTTTCCACACACTGAAAGGAATGGCTGCTTCGCTTGGTTACACTGAAATAGAAACTATTTCGCATGACCTTGAAGAAAAAATGGAGGTTTTTAAAGAAAGAGAAAAAGGAAAGGTTGATGCTGAAGTTATAGATGAAGTGCTTAAAGGAGTGGACAAAATAGAAGGTCTGCTGGAAACAATAGAGAACCAAAAGAAAACCGGAGAAGCGGAAAGTGTAGAAATTAGTAGTTTGCCCTACGTTGAAATTTTACTCAAAGAGGATGTATCCCTCCCGGCTGCGAGAGCGGCTGTAATTATTCAGAGAATAAAAGAAAAGACAAAAATCGAGAGTATGGATCCGTCTTACGAGGAAATTAAATCCGGTAATATTGGAAGAATATTAAAAGTTCGTTGCGCTGAACCCGAAAAGGTTATAGACTTGGTTGCTTCCATTGATGAAGTCGAAACGGTTAAATTTGAGGATCAAAAAAGTTCAGGAAGGACTTTACCCGGTGGGATCGAAGGTATAAGAGTTAACGTAAATATGCTGGATAGAATGCAAAATCTTGTTGGTGAATTAGTTGTTAGTACATCTCAGTTATCCGAGATTATTAGAAGTTTTGGTGAAGAAAAATTTCAGGGGGTTTTAGACCTTCATAGTAGAAGTGTGAAGGAATTACAGGAAGTTATTACCAACATTAGATTGGTTCCCCTCTCTTTAATTTTCAATAAGTTTCCAAGATACGTCAGAGATTTGAGCAGGAAATTAGGTAAAGAAGTAAATATTGAAATTTTCGGAGCGGATATTGAAGTTGACCGTTCCCTTCTTGAAGGTATCAGTGATCCTCTAATTCATCTTATTCGAAATTCGGTTTCTCATGGTATTGAATCTCCTGAGGAAAGAGAAAAATTAAATAAACACAGAGTTGGGAAAATAACTGTTTCGGCGAAAAGCATAAAGGGAGATATATTGATACAGATAAGCGATGACGGAAAAGGGATAGATGAAAAGGAGGTTATCCTTGTTGCGTTCAAGAGGGGATTGGTTGAGGAAGAAGAAATGGAATCTCTTTCAAAAGCAGAAATCTTAAGATTTTTATTTACCCCGGGATTTACAACCAAGGAAAAAGTCGATAAAGTTTCCGGGCGGGGCGTTGGATTGGATGTAGTAAGAAAGCTTGTACGCTCAGTAGGGGGAAGCGTTAACATAACTACTGAGAAAAACAGGGGAACAGCTGTATCAATGAAAATGCCTCTTTCTATGTCAATAATTAAAGTTTATCTGCTTGGTTTAGACAACCAGTTGTTCGCGTTGCCTATGACTTTTGTTGATGAAACGTTAACGGTTTCAAAAGATTCTATGTCGCGTCTTATGGGAAAGGAAGTAATGTTGCTTCGGAGAGAAATTCTTCCGGTTTACCGTCTCTCTAACATTCTAAAGCAGCATTCTTCAAGTAACGGGAACCAACATGAGCCATGTGTAGTTGTAGAGGTCGAAAATGACCGTTTTGCTATTGTTGGAGGAACTTTTAGAGGAAGTATGGAAGCAGTTGTCAAGCCATTACCTTCGCCAATCGATAGAATTAAAGGATACATAGGAATTACTATGATTGGAGACGGAAGACCTTGTTTGATTCTGGACTTGCCTGCTTTAAGATATAGGAGGAGTTATGAAAATACAGGACCTTAAAGATTTACAATTAGATGGGATAAAAGAAGCTGCCAATATTGGGGGAGGACACGCGGCTACAGCTTTAAGTCAGATGTTAAATAAACAAGTCGAAGTTAAAGTGCCAGAAATTGAAATTTTCCCCATTGAAAAGACATCCGAAATATTAAACCTGAAAGGAAGTATTGCTGTTGCCGCTCTTACTAAATTTTTCGGTGATGCTACCGGTAGAAATCTTGTAGTGTTGGACGATAAAGATGCAAAACTTCTTGTTGGTATTTTACTTGACAAAGAGATTTCGGACTATTCGGAAATTGACGAAATGGGAATTTCTTCGATTAAAGAAGTAGCTAATATTCTTTGCAGTTCTTATCTTAGTGCGATATCTGAATTCCTTGGGCTAATGCTTTTACCTTCAGTACCGATAATTGTATGGGATGATTTTCGGTCAATAATTTCAAGTGCTTATCTCGAATTCACTGCCGGAGAAGAATTTGTCTTCTGCGTGAAAAGTATCTTTCATTTTAAAAATACCGATAGCCGATTAGAAGCTTTCCTTTTGTTGATACCGGATTCTGAAAGTCTGAGCAATATTCTAAAAGCGATGAATCTCTTATAAATCTTTAAAATGGAAATATCTGGACAAGAAAAAAAACTATTAAAATTATTTTCTAAAAAAATTGAGCCTACCGATTCGGGTTCACACAATAATCTTGCCGTTGTTTACTATAATAAGGGTTTGGTAAAAGAAGCAGTGGAAGAGTTAAAAAAAGCGCTTGGAATAGATCCGCACTTTACCTTGGCAAAGAATAACCTTGATTATATATATAGGAGTACCGGATACTATGATGAACAAATTGAGAGGTTAAAAAGCAAAATTGAGGAAGAACCGGATGACTATGAATCAAGACTTGAACTGGCAAGAGCTTATAAAAGTATAGGTAATTATTACGAGGCTATCAACCAATATAGCAAATATTTAAGACAGAGACCTTCTGATGTTCAGGCTCTTCTGGATATGGGTGTGGCTTGTAAAGCCAGCGGATTCTATGAACCCTCAGTTGAACA
>CAZQNI010000091.1:0-6189 GCA_964594255.1 uncultured bacterium
AGAGACTCAACAACTTTTCCCCCTTCAACAAGAGCAGAGACGTCCACACCCATAACCGTACCACAATCTTCTTCAATAATAACAACTCCCTGAGCCACATCGACCAATCTTCTGGTTAAATATCCCGCTTCTGCGGTCTTCAACGCCGTATCCGTAAGACCTTTTCTCGCACCATGAGAGGAAATAAAATACTCCATCTCGTTTAATCCTTCTTTAAAGGAATGAAGTATGGGTGTTTCAATTATTGCCTGGGAAGAAAGTTTCTTCTGAGGCTTAGCCATTAATCCTCGGAGGCCACAAAGCTGCCTTATCTGATCCATATTTCCCCTTGCTCCGGATGTACTCATCATATGAATAGGATTAAACCCTCCTCTATCTTCCAATAGAGTTTTTTCTATCTCCTTTTCGATTATCTCCGTAGCCCGTGTCCATGTGTCAATGACTTTATTATACCGTTCTCCTTCAGTAATAACACCCTGAATCTTATGCTGTTTTTCTGCCTCCTGAACTTTTTTCTGAGCTTCCTCTATAATCTTCTCTCTTTCTTCAGGAATAATCATATCGGTAATACCAACTGTCAAACCTGATCTGGTCGCATATTCAAACCCAAGCTCTTTAATCTCATCAAGAAACTCTGCTGTTTTATCCATACCCAGCTTTTTATAACATTCCAATACTAAACTCTTTAATTCTTTACTCTCCAAAGGCTCATTTACCCACCTGAGAGACTCGGGAACTATCTCATTAAAGATAGCCCTGCCTACAGTAGTTTCAAGCCACTCATTCTTATACCTAAGTTTTATCCAATCATGAAGTTTGACTACTTCTTCTTCGTATGCGCAAACAACATCTTCAATATTACCAAAGAAACGGTCTATCTTTTTTTCTCCCGGACGTGCCTTTGTAAGATAATAAACCCCAATAACTATATCCTGAGTAGGAACCATTAAAGGTACACCATTGGCTGGAGATAGAATATTCCTGGATGCCATCATAATAAAATAACACTCTAATTGTGCATAGGAAGACAAAGGTACATGTACTGCCATCTGATCCCCGTCAAAATCAGCATTAAAGGGCGGACAAACCATAGGATGAATACGTATTGCATTTCCTTCCACAAGCTTAGGAAGGAACGCTTGTATAGAAACTCTATGCAAAGTAGGAGCACGGTTCAAAAGAATCGGATAACCATCTACGACTTCTTCCAAAAGATCCCATGCCTTTGGATCATTTGCGTCTAAAACTCTTCTTGCCTGTCTTATCGAATCAACAACCCCCGTCTCTTCCAATTTCCTAATAATAAAAGGCTTAAAAAGCTCTTTAGCCATTTTCTTTGGAAGACCGCATTCGTACAATTTTAATGTGGGATCTACAGTAATCACAGACCTTCCCGAATAATCAACCCTCTTACCTAATAGATTCCTTCTGAATCTTCCTTTTTTACCCTTTAAGGAATCGGTAATAGACTTAAGTGGTCTATTGCCTCTACCGGTAATAGATCTGCTTAATCTTGAATTATCGAGTAAGGCATCTACCGATTCCTGAAGCATTCTCATCTCGTTTCGGAGAATTGTCGGCGGAGCGTCAATTTCTATCAAATTCTTAAGCCTGTTGTTTCTAGTTATCACCCTTCTATAAAGGTCATTAACGTCAGAAGTGGCAAAAACTCCTCCTTCAAGAGGAACAAGAGGTCTAACATCGGGTGGAATTACCGGTAAAACTCGCAACACCATCCATTCCGGCTTATTACCGGATTTAAGGAACGCTTCTACAATAGAAAGCTTTTGCAATAATTTTTTCTTCTTATGTTTCGACGCTACAGCTTTTATTTCCGTTTTCAGTTCTTTCGAAATTTCACCAAGATCTAATTCCTTCAGCAATTCATAGATTCCTTCCCCTCCCATCTTGGCAATAAAAGCTCCTTTATACTTTTCTTTTAACCCTACGTATTTTTCATTAGATATAACCTGACCCTTCTTTAAAGGAGCATCTCCGGGATCTATCACAATATACGATTCGTAATACAGAATTCTTTGTAGTTGTATCTTTTTTAGACCAAGTAATTTCCCTATAATACTCGGGTTAACTTTGTAATACCAAATATGAACCACGGGAACTGCCAATTCTATATGCCCCATCCTTTCCCTTCTCACACTGGACTTGGTAACTTCAACCTTACATCTTTCACATATATGACCTTTATACTTTGGTCCTTTATACTTTCCGCAGTTACATTCATAATCTTTAACCGGACCAAAAATTCTTTCACAGAACAAACCGCTCATTTCAGGCTTCTGGGTTCTGTAATTTATGGTCTCCGCTTTCTTAACTTCACCATGAGACCAGGACAATATCTTTTCCGGATAAGCAAGAGAAAACCTTATAAGGTTAAAATTCTTGGGTAATCCTTCTTTGAATTTCCCTTCATTAAATTTCATATTTCTCCTCCTCGCCCTGCTTAAGAAGCTCAACATTCAATCCCAGACCCCTCAATTCCTTAATGAGCACGTCAAAAGAAGTTGGTAATCCCGGCTCTGGGGGAGGCTCCCCTTTAACTATTGCCTCGTAAGCTTTATTCCTTCCTTCTACATCATCGGACTTTAAGGTAAGCATCTCCTGCAGGGTATGAGCAGCACCATAGCCTTCTAACGCCCATACTTCCATCTCCCCAAACCTTTGTCCACCATACTGAGCTTTTCCTCCAAGCGGTTGCTGAGTAATCAATGAATACGGACCAGTAGCTCTAGCATGATGTTTGTCTTCGATCATATGGTAGAGTTTCATTAAATACATATAGCCCACAGTTATTTGCTGTTCGAAAGGTTTACCGGTTCTGCCATCATAAAGAGCAACTTTACCACTCTCGGGAAGACCAGCCTCTTTTAATAATTCTTTTATTTTCTCAATAGAGACCCCTTCAAAGATAGGACTACCTACCTTTATATTCAACTTCTCGGCAGCCCAACCAAGATGAGTCTCCAGAATTTGACCAACATTCATTCTCGAAGGAACACCCAAAGGATTAAGTACAACATCTACAGGCGTACCATCTTCCATAAAAGGCATATCCTCTTCTGGTATGACTGCCGCAACAACTCCCTTATTCCCGTGTCTTCCGGAAACTTTATCTCCTATCGATATTCTTCTTCGTTGACCGATATAAACCTTAATCATTTTATTAACACCAGCAGCTAACTCATCTCCTTTTTCCGCAACCCGAAGGGAATTCTCCATCTGTTCTTCTAATCTTTGAATCAGCTTATCTATCTTCTCAATAAACTTTTGCATTTTGGGATAAGCCTTCAAATCTACCCATTGTTCTAATTTCGCTAAATGCTTCTCTTTGATTACCTGTTTCTTTCTCACCAATAATTTTTGTTTTTTTCCTCTTTTTGAAGCTATAAAAATCGAATCCTTAGCTTTTTTGTTGAGAAGTTCTTCCGTAACAGCTGAATTTTTCTTCCGTTTCAGTTCCTGTATTTTATTGCTGTATACTTCCAAGACCTTATCTATATTAGCTTTACGGGCATTCCTTTCTAAAATCACACTGTCAATAACTACACCATGCACATCCGATGGAACCCTTAAGGAAGTATCCTTAACATCCTCAGCTTTTTTGCCAAAGATTGCCCTTAAAAGTTTTTCCTCGGGCGTAAGTTCAGTCTCTCCTTTGGGAGAAATTTTCCCTACCAGGATGTCTCCTTCCTTAATTTTAGCTCCTATTCTAACTATACCTTCTTCATCTAAATTCGCTGCGCTTTCTTCTGAAACGTTTGGTATTTCCCTTGTGGTTTCCTCAGAACCCAACTTTGTGTCTCTAACTTCACAAGTGTATTCCTCAATATGATACGAGGAAAAAACGTCCTCTTTTAGAAGTCTTTCCGAAACCACTATTGCATCTTCATAGTTCCAACCAAAATACGGGATTAAAGCAACTAAAACATTCTGCCCAAGTGCAAGTTCACCATCAGAAGTCGCTCCCCCATCAGCAATTACTTCTCCTTCTTTTATTTCATCTCCTTTATTTACAATCGGTTTCTGATTAACACAGGTATCCTGGTTTGTTCTTTCAAACTTTCTCAAGCGATAAATATCATAGGGCTCTTCCGAACCAGTCCCTTTAGTCTTTATCCATATTTCATCAGCAGTTACTTTAATAACGACCCCATCTCTCTTAGCAAGAACAACTGTACCAGAATCTTTAGCGACTTTTCCCTCAATGCCGGTTCCGACAAGAGGAGCTTCTGGTCTTATAAGGGGAACTGCCTGTCGTTGCATATTTGAACCCATTAAAGCTCTATTTGCATCATCATGTTCTAAAAAAGGAATAAGAGAAGAAGAAACAGAAACAAGCTGCTGAGGCACAAGATCCAGATAATCAACCTCCTCTCTTTTTACGAAAGGATAAGTATCTCTTCTCCTTGCCATAACATAATCATCAACAATTTTTCCCTTTTTGTCCACTTTTAAATTGGCAGGAGCTATAGTGTATTTATCTTCCTCATTTACATTAAGATACTCGACCTCATCAGTTATAACGCCTTTTTTAACTTTTCTGTAGGGGGTTTCAATAAAACCATCTTCATCAATCCGTGAAATAGAAGCAAGTGAGGTAATAAGTCCTATATTCGGACCCTCTGGAGTCTCTATCGGACAAATGCGACCGTAATGCGAATAATGCACATCTCTCACTGCGAAACCTGCAGTGTCTCTGGTGAGACCACCAGGACCAAGAGCCGATAGGCGCCTCTTATTTGTAAGTTCAGCCAGCGGATTTGTTTGGTCAAGAAACTGAGAAAGCTGACCCGTAGCAAAGAAAGAATTCAAAACTCCCTTAATTTGCCTGGAGTTTATAAGCTCCTGAGGAGTTATATCGGTATCCTCGGAAACAACCATCCTTTCGGTAATGGTTTTAGCCATCCTTCGAAGGGCTACACGAAATTGATTTTCTAATTGCTCTCCTACAGTTCTTATCCTCCTGTTACCAAGATGATCTATATCGTCTTCCTCTCTTTTACCATCTGCCAATTCCATCAATCCTTTAACTACATTTATAAAATCCTCGGTAACAAGACAAAGCACATTTCCGTCGACATTTTGATTTAATTTTCTGTTTAAAACGTGCCTCCCCACCTTGGACAGATTAAATCTTGCGGGATCAAAAAATGAGGAATGGAAATAATCTTTGGCAATTCTCAAATTTGGGGCATCCGTACCTCTAAGATAGCGATAAATCTCAAGAATCGCTTCTCTGCCATTTTTTGTTTTATCTTTCCTAAAAGCGTTCAAGATATAATCAACTGATTTCTTTTCAACTCCTCTGAACACATAAACTTTCTTAAATCCAACTTCCTTAATTTTTTTAACGCAATCTTCTTCTATCTTATTCCCCGCCTGAAGAATAACTTCTCCGGTATCAGGAGCGACAATATCTTTAGCTAGAACTCTACCTAAAGCTTTTTTATCAATTTTAATCTCTTCTGTATCAAAGAAGAGAGAAAGTATCTGTTCCGAATTATTCCATTTCCCTTCAACGTTTTCGAGTTTCTTATCAATTTCTTTTATACGGTTTATATACTTTTTATTGTACTCTTTTTCTCTCAAAAGCTCTATAAGTTTATTCCTCTCTTCTTCAAGCACTTTAATATCTTCAAGATAACCCAGGGCTTTAATGAGAACTGTTATTGGGAAGTTACGTCTACCGTTTAAATTGACTTTTATCGCTTCAGTCAATTTTATATTGAACTTCAACCAGGAACCCCTGTCGGGAATTATTTGAGCATTGTATTTGCTCCGGACCTCATCAACTTCCTCTTCTTCAAAATAAACTCCGGGAGCCCGATGTAGTTGAGATATTATAACCCTTTCTACACCATTGATAATAAAATCTCCCCTTTCGGTCATCAAGGGAAAACCAGCAAGGAAAACATCCTGTTCTATAGACTGTTTGACTTCTCGAAGAGGTTCAAAGTCTTCTATCTCTTGCGCAAATTCAACTTCCTCGGGTTCCTCATATTCAATCAGCCTAAATCTGCCATAAAGAGATGCCGAATAAGTAAGCTCTTTCTCCTTTACCTGTTCCGGAGTATACCTAGGCTCATCAAGATAGTAGTATAAATATTCAATTTTATATCTACCATGAATATCTTCTATTGGAAAAACTTCCCTGAAAACCGACTCTAAGCC
>CAZQNI010000092.1:0-6172 GCA_964594255.1 uncultured bacterium
AAGGAATAGAAAAAGATAAGATTGGCAGGGTTTTTGAACCCTTTTATTCGAATAAGAAACAGAGCGGACTTGGTCTTTATTTATCACGTAAAATTATCGAATATCACGGTGGCAGTATAAAGCTTGAAAGCGGTAAAGAAACGAAGATAGATATACTTTTGCCTATAAAGGATTAAAATTGAACATCTTAATTGTTGAAGATGAGGTAAATCAGCGAAAATTACTGAAAAAAGTACTTTCAAAAGAAGGATACACTGTTGAAGAAGCTGGAAGTGGGGAAGAGGGAGTCAATATTTTTTTTAAAGGTAATTTCGACCTCGTTCTCCTGGATAGAAAGTTACCCGATAAAGAAGGAATCGAAGTTTTAAAAGAGATAAAGAAAATAAATCCTATTGTTCCGATTATAATTATCACTGCTTTTGCCAATGTCGCTAATGCTGTGGAAGCTATGCGGGAAGGAGCTTTTCATTATTTGACAAAGCCCATCGATCCGGATGAGCTTACATTGATTATTAAAAAAGCGGTTGATAATCTGAATTTAAAGAGAGAAAATATAGAACTAAAAGAATCTTTGAAGGAAAAATTCCAGTATGATAAGATTATCTATAATTCCGGGATTATGGAGGATTTGATGTCCTTTATTTTTAGGGCATCCAGGAGCGACGCAAATGTCTTAATAACGGGTGAAAGCGGAACAGGTAAAGAGCTTATTGCGGGTGCTATACATAATCTTTCGAATCGGAAAGAAAAACTTTTTGTTACCGCGCATATCGCGTCTCTTGCCGAGACGCTTGTGGAATCGGAATTGTTTGGGTATGAAAAGGGGGCTTTTACCGGAGCGGATAAAAGAAGAATCGGTAAATTCGAGTTTGCATCGGGTGGCACAATATTTCTGGATGAAATAGGAGAATTGCCTAATTCGGTACAGGTCAAGTTGTTGCGGGTAATAGAGGAGAAAAAAATAATCAGGATAGGTTCCAATGAAGAAATTCCCATTGATATAAGGTTAGTTTGTGCCACAAATAGGGAAATAGAGAAAGAAGTGGAAAAGGGTAATTTCAGAGAAGATTTATACTATCGGTTAAATGTAATAAGGATACAGATTCCACCTCTTCGAAGAAGAAAAGAGGATATTCCTTTACTCGCCTCCCATTTTATAAAGACTCAAGCAAAAAAGGAAAAAAAAGAAATTAAGGGGATTACGGATGGGGCGCTTAAAAAACTCCTCAAATATGATTTTCCCGGTAATGTTAGGGAACTTGAGAACATAATTAAAAGGGCTATTGTTTTTTCCAGGAGTGATTATCTGACAGAAGAAGATATTCCCGTGTCAGTTGATAAAAAAGTAAAATATAGCGGTGAGTTAAAAGATGCAGTTGAAGGTGTGGAAAAAGAAATGATAACTAAAGCACTTAATAAGTATGACTGGAACCAGAGTAAAGCTGCAGAAGAGTTGGGTGTCTCCGAGCGGGCAATTAGATATAAGATAGGGAAATACGGTATTAAAAAGTTATAGTAAAAATAATAATCCAACACGGGTATACCAAGAAAACAAAGCTGTAAATCCATGGAAATGTAAAAATCAAATGTCAAAATGGAAAATTGCAAATCAAAGTTTAAAAATAAAAAAAGAAACAACGAATATCACTAATAACGTAAATAACTTTAAATTTCCTGTAGTTAAGGGAAAAGATAATTTTACATTTTAATATGTCATTTTGATTTTTTATTTTTAATATTTGATTTCCAAAAAAAAAGAAAATATAACAAGATATTTTTTACAAGAGAAACAGAAAATAGATGACAGTTCTACGGATATCTAATCCCATTTTTTCCTAACTGTTTCTCTTTGTATATCCTTTAACGTATCTCGTGCTATCCATTTGGCGGATTTGCAGTCAGTTTTTTCTAATTCTTTTGCGAATTTTATTACTTCTTTATTCAGATTTTTATTCCTTTTCCCGATGTTTCTTAGTGCCCAGCTTACGGCTTTCTTTACATAATTTCGTTCATCCGTTGAGGCTTTTTTTATTACGGAAAAGAATTTTATAAATTCATTATCTGGTTTTTCTTTATCGTATACGGCAATACAGGCGATTAATGAAAATGCGGCGCGCTTGACAAATTCTTCTTTTCTTTTAGACCATTCTTTTATTTTTTTCTGCACAAATGGCATTTTTTTGAAAAGATTCATACAGACCTGATCACATACATCCCATGAATTAAAATCGGCCACCCATTTTTCGCACTGGCCTTCTGTAAGTTTTTCTTCTTCGCCAATCATGGAAGCTAAAATTCTTGTTTCATCGATTCCTTTTTTCCATAATTGGCTCGCAAGTTTATGGTTTTTTCCGATTTCTTTTGCAAGTTTTCGCAAAAAAGGTATAGAATTTCCTAATCTATTAGTTGTACTGATTCCGTAACGGGCCATCCCTTCTAAATTATCAGGATTGGCTTTGCTTTTTAATTTTGAAACTATATCGTTTATTGAGAATTTTTTATCAGATGTTTTCATATCTTTTTGAAAAATACGAAGTATTATTAATCAGTCCTATAAATCCATTGGTCAGAAGCCCTTAAGAGATATGTGCTGTCTTCTTCGTCAACAACTCTTACTATAACTTCGACCTGAATTTGCGGACCCCATTTAGGCCCAAATCTTGCAACTTTTTCAAGTTGATGTTCCCTGTTGGGATTTTGCGGGCGTTCTTCATCTGAAAATTCCGTTTCCCACAGTAGTTCGTCATTTACAATATACAAACGGTTGGCGTCAATCGACGATGGAAAAGGAAGTGAATCGATTGCTGTAACCCAGATTAGAGCAATAAGAGGTTGTCCGTCGGGGGGGCTGACGGGCATAAAATCACGCCATAAATAGGTTTCTAAGATATATTCTCTACCATCAATTTCAATTTGTTCTGGAGCAGCTAATAAATCCTGGATTGAAGGTCCTGACGATTCGAAAAGTTTACAGCCTGAGATTAAAATACAGAGTATCACTGCAAATATTATTAATTTTTTCAAATACATGATAATCTCCTTTAAAAGAGTTTCTTATAAATAACTTTTATGTATGTTTTACTGTTTTTGGCACATAACGTTATTTATTATTAAGAATTCTTTATCGATGGGAAAACTAACTTTATTTCCCGATAAAATTTCAAATCCGCTTTCTTCGTATTCCCACCCTCCGAAAAGATATTCCATTAATTGTTCTTTTTCTAGCTTTTCTATTGTTAAAATATAATTGCTGTCTGCGGCAGTCCAGGTTCCTTCAAGTTCTGTTATATATTCCTCGTTTCCATGTAATTCAAGTGTCGAGGTTTTTATCTCGAATTTATTGTCAGCGTATAATGCCATGTCGACCGCCGCAAAATCGTTAGCTAAAGATTTAAAATGAACTCTTATATTGTTTCTGATTACATTTTTCGAGGCGCAGGTTACTATAAAAACAGATAATAAGATTAGACAAAATTTAACAATTCTCATAATATCCCCAGCATAATAGCAATATAAGAAATATACTTAAGAAATACAAGGGTTATGTGTTGTTTTTTTAGTTTTTTTTATCTAAAACCTAACACCCAATACCTAACACCTAAGTAAACGGATTATATCCGGGCTTTTTCTGAAGTTTGTCGAATTTGGGGAGGATTTCATGTTTGTATACCGTTTCAGCCCAGTCCTCGGGAGCAATCTCCTGAATGTCTATAGAGACATGTTCTTCGCTTGTATTAGCAATATCAACTACAGACTGAGTAATTGCTTCAGCGAGTTTATTCTTTTGCTCCCCGGTACGTCCCGGATACATTTTAATTATTACATGAGGCATTTGATTTTTCCTTTTTCCCTTTACTTAGATTCTTTATTAAAGGAGTGACCCTTGATTTCCATTTTTGCCGAGTAGAGAGAAGTTCTGGCTGTAACGTAGAGCGTTTTCATCTCGGGACCGCCAAACGTTACGTTCGCGGGTTGCTCCGGAAATTTTATAATTCCAAGGAGTTTTCCTTCAGGATTAAATACCTGAATTCCCAGTTCCGAGGCTATATAAAGATTTCTCTTCGAATCTATAGATACTCCGTCTCCTCCGGCATTATCTTTTCCTTCCCTTTGAGAAAGCTCACAGAAAATCCTTCCCTCGCCCAATTTCCCAGGAGAAGTGACAGGATATGCCCACATATTCTTCTGCATAGTGGGTATTACATAGAGTGTTTTTTCATCCGGTGATAATATTATCCCGTTAGGGGTTTTCAAATTGTCTAGAATACGAGTCACTTTACCGTCTGCGCTTCTGTAATAAATTGCTTCTTTTTTCTGTGGTAGGGGTTGGGGTGCTCTAAATAGGGGATCGGTAAAGTAAGCGCCTCCCGTTTTATCCACGACAAGGTCATTCGGAGCATTGTAGCGAGTTCCTTCATATTTGTCTGTTAAGATCGTAATCTTTTTTGTTTCAGGGTTTATCGAGATTACCTGTCCGTCCATCTGACAGACGAGAAGCTTATCTTTGCTCTCTAACATAAGTCCATTGGCGTGACCCGAAGGTTCGAGGAATACAGAAATTTCTCCGTTTGTATTCATTTTATAAATTTTATTTGCCGATACATCGGAAAAATACAGGTTTCCCTGCATATCCGAAGCAGGTCCTTCCGTAAACTGAAAATCACCCTGAACTTTTTTAATCGTACCTACGGGACCTATTCCCGGTATAGAGGAATTCTCTTTGGCTGTACAAAATAACGTAACCATTATTAATAGTAAGGAAAAAGTTAATTTTTTCATTTTCCCTCCCTTTTTAAATGTATACCTGAAATAGAGGTCTATGTCAAGTGATTAATTTGCAAGAAATTAACCACAGATTTCACAAGATTTTAAACTGTTGGACTTTGGGTAGGTTGGTCAGTTGGTCTCGAGATTTTTGTCCGGATAGCGTAATTCTTTATCGGAAACGCCTTCAGTATACTCTTTTATTTTAACGGAGTGTTCATAGAATTCGTCGAGACTTATTTTCTTTAAATAGAGCATCCCATGTGTAGCTCTCAGTCTCGGATGAGGGTTTTGTGAAAAGTAATTGTCGCCGAGACAGACCTTTATATCTCTGTATTGTCTTACCCATATTATTTGACTCAGTTCCGAGAAGGGTCCTTCATGTTTGTAGGAGGGAAAAGATGCTTCCCTCTGGGAACCGAAACAGCTCATGAAGGCACTATTTAGAATAGAAATAGAGTTTAGAGAAACCGGTACTATCGAGTTTATCTCTGAAGGGTGGAAAGTTTCCCATACATTTCTATATCCCCATATTTGGATTTTTTTGTTATTATGTTTCTTCAGGGCTTCCGCGATTGCCTGGAGCACTTTATAGTGGGTGTCCGGTCCGCTCGATTCGGGGTCAAGGGCAATAGTTATAACATCGGGTTTAATCTTATCGAGCAATTCAACAATTGGTTCGACATCACGATAGAATTCCGGAGACTCCGTAAACATCTCTCCCTTATAAAAACCCAGTCTGAGGTGATGAACCGATTCTGAAGCGAAACCTGTATATCGCCAGAGAAGTTCCGCCTCCCATTCTCTAACCGACCCTTTTAATTTTTGAATGTGTTCCAGGTCTTTTTTGCCGGGATATTGAGTCTCGAAATAGTTAATGAGTTCACGGATCCTGTTTTTTATCTGAGGTAGACTCTTCTCTTCATAAATTCTTATTATGTTTCGCAGTAAACGTCTGCTTTCAGCTTCACTTTTTATTTTTACGTTTTGTCCGGCAATACCGTCCAGATAGAAATGAATGTCTTTATTCATGCCTTTGCGGTTATCTATGTCAAAGTAACCTTCCTCTAACAAATTTTCAAAATAGGGAGTTTCGATAAAATTTAATAGTTCTCTAACCAACTTTAGCATATATTTATTGGTTACGGAAACGAAGCCGCTTGTCATATAAGCAAAATGATGAGAATTTTTAGGAGTTCGGATAAGGTGCATGAAGTAGGGGAGATATCCCAGCAATATATCATCATGGTGAGGTGCAGTGTGAAGAAAAACTAAATTTTCCGGCTCTTTCAATCCGTCCTCAATTGATGAAAGCAGTTTTTTTTCTACGCTTTTACTTATTTCTTTGTATTCTTTTTGTTCTTTTTCCAGTACTTTTTTAGAAAAACGATTTTTCTTATAGTCTTTT
>CAZQNI010000093.1:0-6141 GCA_964594255.1 uncultured bacterium
CTTCTGCCCAGTGGATCAAGTCCCGAAAGAGGTTCATCGAGCACAACAAAATCAGAATCCCCTATAATAGATTGAGCAAACCCTATTCGCTGGATCATACCCTTTGAGTATCCTCCTAATCTTTTATTAATACTGTCTTTTAATCCGACCATAGCCAGTTTTTCCTTAACTTCATTTGTAGCAAGATTTTTATTGTACAGCTTTGCATAAAAAACGAGAAGTTCTCCCCCTGTTAAATGTGGATAGAAGGACGGATTTTCAGGCAAAAAACCAATTCGCTTTCTTGCTTCTAAAGGACCTAACTTATCAAATATCTTAATTTTGCCTGAAGTTGGCTTGATTAGAGTGGTTATTATCTTAAGCGCAGTTGTTTTTCCCGCTCCGTTTGGACCAAGCAAACCATATATTTCCCCTTCTTCGATTTCCATATCGAGCCCGTCTAAACCTACCGACTTTTTCATTAGGAAAGGAGAACGGTAAATTTTTACAAGCGACTTAATATCTAGTATCTTCATTGCCAAACTCCCGCTATTTTTTCTCCGCATTCAGGACAACTATCTCTTTTTATATTGTTTTCGAGAATATAATATCCTCTCCTTTTTATTAATAGTTTTCCGCATCCGGGGCAATAAGTATTTTCACCAGGATGCCCTGAAGGTACATTCCCAACAAAAGAGTATTTAACTCCCATTCCAAGGGCAAGCTCTCTTGCTTTTTCTACAGCCTTTAGCGGCGTCTGAGGTAAATTCTCAAGTTTATATGTTGGGTAAAATCGAGAGAAGTGTATCGGAACTTCATCTCCCAAATTGTTCAGAACCCAGTTTGTCATTTCCTTTATTTCTTTTGTGTCATCATTTATGGTAGGGATTATCAGGTAGGTAATTTCCAACCAGACTCCTCCTGCTTTAAGTTTTTTTAAGGCGTTAAGCACAGGTTCGAGGCTTCCAGAGGTTATATCCCTGTATGAATCGTCTCTAAAAAATTTAAGATCGACATTGGCCCCGTCAAGGTAGGGGATAAGGTCAAGAAGAGGTTTTTTATTTAGATAACCGTTGGAATGATAAACATTTTTAATTCCTTTTGTCTTCGCGAGTTTTGCCGAATCCAGCATATATTCTATGAAAACGGAAGGCTCTGTATATGTATAGGCTATCGAACTTATATTATGGCGCCTCTTATGGCGTAGAACCTCATTAACTAAGCTCTTTGGCGGAAGTTTATAATTGCTTGTTTCCTCAGGAGCAACTTGAGATATTTGATAATTCTGGCAGTGTTTACATCTAAAGTTACATCCAGCTGTCGCAATCGAATAAGCTGTTGTTCCGGGAAGAAAATGATAAAGAGGTTTCTTTTCTATCGGGTCAATATGAACCGCGCATGGGTTACCGTAACTGAGGGTATATAGTTTTCCGCCTCTATTTTCACGTACTCTGCAAAAGCCTCTCTGACCGTCTTTCAATACACACTCATGAGGACAGTTCTGACATTGGACCGTTTTTCCGTCTTTCTTTATCCAGTATGAAGCTATTTTAGGCTCGACGTAATAACCTCTGGACGAGGATTTCGCCAAAGTGGTCAAAGGTAGGGCCGCGAGCGTTTTTAAAAACTCTCTTCTATTCATTTTAATAAATCTTAATATATTTTTATTTATTGTCAAGCGTATCCACCACCCCCAAGAATTTTGAACCACAAAGAACACAAAGAGCACAAAGTATATTTTTTTGTTTTTACTATTTAACTATTTCTCTATTTGACAATTTGACTGAGATTTAAAAAATCCATTAATCAAATTCGCATAAATAAAGATCCTTTTAAATCTCTATTTTTCTGCAGATAAAAGTGTTTCTATTTCTCTTATGGAAAGGCCGTCTTCTTTATAATGCGGAAATCCATTTTCCTGCGCGTACTTTAAAAAAGCCAATAACTGATTACCATAACCCCTTATGATCACAAGTAAATCAGTGTTTCTTTCATCCAAAGTCCTGTATGTTGCGGAAAATTTATATGCTAATTTTTCCCGAAGCGTTAAATTCTTATCTTCTTTTTTATCTGTCAGGATATGGGATAATTCATGCGCAAGCCCACCTTCTATAACTTCTTCAGGAGTTTCTTTCATTGATAAATCTACTTCGATATAAGAGCCCTCTTCGCTTAACTCCCCATATTCAAAAAGAGCATCATCTAAATCACTGTATTCTATCTGAATATCATCATCCATTAGTTCAGGAAAACCTTTTTTTATTACTCTGTCTCTGATTTTACCTAAATTATCAGCGTCTAACAAAAAATAAATCCTTTTAATATTTTTATTCTAAAAACATACCTTTTAAACCAGTAATATCTTCAATCTTTCTATAAACTTTCACATCCGTCTTTAATAAAACTATCTCATTCGTTATCTCTACCAGGCCTTCGATTAAATGTCCCCCAACCACTTCTTTATCCTTATTGCCTAAAACCGCGTGTAAATGAAATATGTATTCTTCGTCCTGTTTAGCGATATTGCCTTCCAGCGAAAGTAATTCGTGAGGGGTTTTAAAATATTGGGGGGTATAATTCCCCTTTTGTTTAAAATAACCGAGTTTAAAATCTTTCAATTGACCAATACCAGATATTACCACAGCAGTGTTAACCTGATACTTTCTACAGACTTCTTCCAATTTCTCATGAATATTTTCAACCGGGAAAAGTCTGATAAAGATTAAATCCTTCTCTTGTTTGCTATGCATATTTTCTCCATTGTAGTTGAATCATCATTTATATAATTAGTAACTTTCTTTGTATTTGTCAACATTCCCTATCCCCCCATCCAAATTTCTCACATAAAAAGCATGCAGTATGTAGTACTTGTATTTTTTTAACGCAAGATTCACGACTAAGTTCTTTACCCGTGAAAATCCCTGGCAATACTTAGGGTCAGGGATTTGGGATTTCTTAGTTAAAAAAACAAAAAATTTCTTTTATTAGTGTTATTTGTGTGATTCGTTGTTCCCATTGGTGTTGTGGAAGGGTAAAACAAAATTATTTTTTTCTTTGTGCTCTTTGTGTTCTTTGTGGTTCAAAAAAGTTTCTTCTATTTGTTCTTAAGTTTTCCCTCGACGGATTTTACTTTCCCCTCCATGGTCAATTCCTTATCTTTTCTTTCGTCCAATTTAATTGTTGTTACAACCCTTTTAACTTCATCACTAAAAAGAGTACTGTGCATTTTTCCCGCAACGGACAATAATTTTTCGATAGATTTAGCCTCGATAATTGTACCCATGGAAGTCAACTGATATTTTATATCCGGTTCGTTCTTTAAAACTTCTATGGCTCCCGCGACATATCGGCTCAAGGAGGGGTTTTTTGTTCCGATAGGAACAACACTTATTTCCATTACTGCCATCTAAACCTCCCGGTTTTTTCTCATCTTTATAATTACAAAACCACTTTCTCCATAGCCATCTTTAATATCATCTATTCTGTTTAGTTTCTCGGGGAAGGTGGAAAGCGTTTGTTTTATTTCCACTTTAGAAAATCCGGTTTTTTTTAACTTTTCTATGACTTCTTTTACGGAATAAAAATTCGCAAATTTATAAAATGGATTTTTTTCTTTCTTTTTCAGATATAATTTTCCAAGAAAACTTTCTCTATCGATAAAACCCAAAATAATAAAGCCATTTTTCTTAAGGATTTGTTTTATTTCTTTAAAAGTTTTTTCTATATCACTTAAAAAACAAAGAGTGGTAGTAATCAAAGCAAAATCAAAAGAATTACTGGCAATTGGCAGTTGTTCTCCTACTCCTCCTATAACACTAATTTTTCTTTTCCGCGCGACTTTAAGCATAGCAATGGATGGATCGATTCCGAATTTTATTGCTAGAGGTCCCGCGAATCTCCCCGTACCCACGCCTATTTCAATTCCTCTTCCCTTGGGCAGTAAATCTTTTACACCTTTTAATTCTGAGTTATAAGCAAAATGGTTCTTAATAAACCAATCTTCATATTTCTTTATGTTTCGTTCGAATGCTTTTACTAAGTTGTTTTCTGTTTGTTTTTCACTGATTTTATTCTTCATTTCGGTATTCTTTTACGAACAAAAGAGGAAAAACAATATCACTAACACAGCAGGGAATCCATACAGCCAGAAAAAGAAACAGAAAAATATACAAATATTGAAACCATAATACTACCGCACCCAAACTCATGATTATGTGAAAAAGAGAAGCCCATGTACTTAACAAAACATGACCCATGTGAGGAATTTTCGTTTCGGGCTTAAAATATGCAAATATAACTCCTATTATTGCCAAAGGGTTAACCAGCCACCATTTTTCTATAAAGCCGAGGTGAATTTCCCTGTTCGGCATATCAAGCAGTGTCTCTCCCATGTACGGAATAATCGAATCGCTAATTGTGGCGATTCCTATCGAACCCACATAGCCAATAACCAGTAATATCAGAAGTTTACATCTTCCTCTGAAAAGACCGCATTTGTGGATTTTATACATCGAAGCGGTTGCAAACGCACTAAGAATAATATGCACAGGATGTAACGTATAAAAAACATTGCGAGAAACCCCCGATGGTATTTGCCTGAAAAGAAACATTATAGCAATTCCCGTGAGTGTGCCTAATATGGTAAACGGCGCGTGATTTTTTAATTCCTTCAGTATTTTTTTGAACATTTTTTAAATCTCAAAAGTTTTTCCCGCAGCAATTTTTATAAAATTATCTTTATACGCGTTTTTAAAAATCACTTGAGCTTCATAACCGGTGCAGTGTGTAGGACCAACTTTTTCGACTTTCAATTCCTTGAACTTTTCTACGATAAGTTCTACTTCTCTATCATCCCTGCCCATCAAATGGAATCCCCCGAAAACAAAATCGATTTTATCTTCGGGAAAACTGTTTTTAACTTCTTTTATAATCTTTATAATACCGGGATGTGAACAGCCCGTAATTATTATAGTACCTTCCCGCCCTTTTATCAAGAGTGCCTGTTCCGCTATAAATGAGCCGTTGTAATTTCCCGCGATTTCGCCGGTCGCGAAAATATTATTTTTGACTTTTGTAAGTCCTTCTGTTAGAATAAGATTTCCTCCAAAAGAAACAACTTTCTTCTTAAACTCTTCTCTAAAGTTAGAACATCCGTAAACATCGATGTCTTCTGTTTTTTTCAGTAAACCCCATAAACCTCCGGTATGATCCCAGTGGTCATGAGAAATAACCACTTTTTCTATTTTAGAAATATCTATGTCCAGGTTTTCCATGTTTTTAAATAAATAATCCGATTTTTCTCCCGTGTCGAACAATACAGTTTTATCAACCAAACAGGAAAATCCCCAGCCGGGTATAAATTTTTCGTTTAAATTAGTGTTATCAAAAACTATTTTTATTTCCATTTTATATCCCCTCCTGTTTCCTTTTTAATTCCGTATCGATTCTGCCATCGGGTAACATCCAATCCGGATGTGCCTCGCCATTTTCCTCCATTTTATACCTGACACAACTTTCCCAATCACCTTTACAGTAAAGCTCCACCAATTTACTCTCAAGAATACTTATCTCATAGAATCTCTTCATCGGACACACGGGATACCATTTGCACTCGGAAAGTAAAACTTTAAGCTTACTGTAATTCTTTTTTATCCTTTTTTTATCCTGAGTATCAAAAACCAAAGCGGTCGGATGGGTCAGGGGATATATCTTTTTTTTCTGTGTCAGAAGGAGTTTCCCGTAGAGATTCTCAAGGTCTTCTTTCTTCTCGGGTACAGTATAATTGTGTTTATTTAATATATAACGCGTGGCATAAAATCCCAGCGGAGATATTATCTCAGGGTCGATAAGTTCTATCTCTCTGTCGAGATATTCCGAACAGGTATTTATTTCTTCCTGTTTGGGTTTTCGGTAGTTTGGAAGCATACACTTAACAAGATTTGTTAAGTATAGGTTGTTTCTTTCTATACCGAGTTCACCGAGTAATTCATCCAGCGCCTTTCCTGTAGGTCCTACAAACATCCTTCCTTCTTCATCTTCTTTTTCTCCGGGAGCTTGAGCCACCAGCATAACCCTGGCTTTTGGATTACCTTCCCCGGGAAGTGCATTTTTTCTTGTTTCGGACAATGAACATTTATTACAATTAATTATTTCCTCTTTCAT
>CAZQNI010000094.1:0-6116 GCA_964594255.1 uncultured bacterium
CACCGACCCCCTGCTCCCAAAGCAGGTGCGCTAAACCAGGCTGCGCTACACCCCGTAATTATTTACAAAGACTTTCAATTTTGTCTTTTTTATCTTCGATATAATTTAAAACTCTCTTCAGCGCTATATTTCTATGACTTATACTGTTCTTCTCATCGGCGCTCATCTGTCCGAAAGTTTTACTATATCCTTTGGGCACAAAAATCGGGTCATATCCAAAACCCTCATTCCCAATTTCTTCTTCGGTAATATACCCGTTTACTTTTCCTTCAAAAAATCTAAAAAAATCTTCTCTTATAACTAAAGCTATTACTGTTTTAAAATAAGCCTTTCTATTGCTTACTCCCTTAAGCTCTGAAAGCAATTTTTTTCTGTTGCTTTCATCTCCTCCGCCTCCGTATCTTGCAGAATATACCCCCGGTTTACCGTCAAGAGCTTCTACAAATAACCCGGTGTCTTCTCCCATAGTACAGATATTAACTTTCCTGAAATATGCAAGAGCTTTTTTTAAGCTATTGTCATGCAGGCTGTTTCCGTCTTCCAATATATCAAGATCAATTGCTATGTCAATAGGACTTAATATTTCTATTGAGCCCTTATAAATTTTTTTTATCTCGCTAATTTTGCCCCGGTTCTTTGAAGCAACGAGCAACCTCATTCAACAATTATTTCTGATCCTACCACCCAGGCATCCCTGTATGACGTAGTGCTCCTTAGTTGATTTTTGTATTGTGTCGCTTCGTACTTGCTGGTAAAGTTTCCTACTCGAACCTTGTAATAAGGAGCTATATACTGAACATAAACACTTCTGCCCAGAGAGCCTCGCGCTCTGTCTGCCGCACTGTTTGCCTGCATTTCACTTGTGTAAGCTGCAATTTGAACTCTGTAACCTTGCTTTTTCACAGATCCACTGACAAAAGGAGTGGTTTCCCCTTCTAATTCTTCAAGAAATGAAGTAGAAGTGGTTTCTTCCGGAAGAGTTTCTTCGAAGACAATAGAAGAAGTGTCAATGTCATCTCCAGAGATTTCTTCGAATATTACGTCACCTATTGGGCCTTCTTCTGCTACTGCTTGTTTTTTTGCACAACCTACAACCAACAACACGACAATTAGTGCATAAAAGTAATATTTCATTAGTACCTCCCTTTTATTTACTTGTACTTTTTTGGAAGTTGTTCAACAATCTCCTTTAACTCCTGCGTGTCTGCTTTTGGTATAATTAAAGTCGCATTTCCTGTGCGAACCACCACCATCTTAGACAGGTCTTTTACTACAATTATACCGTTATCCGAATAAAATATATTATCATGACAGTTAATTGCAATGATATTACCCTTTTTAACGTTTTTTTTATCATCATGCGATTCGATACGTTCAAGAGATGTCCAGGTCCCCACATCATCCCATAAAAAGTGCGATTCAACAAATACTACTTTTTCGCTTCTTTCTAAAACCCCATAATCAATTGAAACAGGTATGCCTTTTTTATAAAGTACCTTTATATTTTCTTCGTTTGGGTTCTCCCGAATAGCATCTATATATTCCGAAATTTCCGGACGATACTTTTTTATTTCATCAAGTATTGTTCCTGCTTGCCAGAGAAAAATACCACTATTCCATAGAAAATTTTTGCTCTTTAAATAATCATTAGCAGTTTTGATTTTTGGCTTTTCGGTAAATCTCTTCGCTTTCATCACAGAGTCTTCCAGTTTTTTTCCTCTCTCTATATATCCATATCCGATTTCTGGTCTCGAAGGCACAATTCCATAAGTTACAAGATATCCTTTTTCCGCCCACTTGATTCCTTTTTTAATTGTTTTTAAAAATTCTCCATCATCAGGAATCCAATGGTCAGATGGAAGCGTAAGCATTAATGCCTTTTCGTCCTCTTCCAAGAGTTTAGCTGCAGATAGTGCAATAGCATAAAGAGTATTCATCCCTTCAGGTTCCACCAGAATATTTTCACGTGAGAATCCAAACTCCTCCATTTCCTTTTCCAATTTTGAAGTGGTAACTACTTTTATTCTTTCTAAAGGTGTAAGAGATTCAATTCTTTCCTTAGTCTGGATTATAAGAGATTTGTCTCCAAATATAGGAAGAAATTGTTTTGGCTTTTTCTCGGTAGATGCGGGCCAGAATCTCGTCCCTCTTCCCCCTGCCATTATTACCGTATAAATCATTACCTTTCTTCTCCTACCACACTAATTTCTTCCATTTGAAAGCTGATCTTCCCGACTTTAAGTTTGCTTTCAATCTTTACAGGTATATGTTGGGGATCAACGGAAACCCAGATTTTTATAGGTTCTTCCGAACCGAAGATTTTTTCGTCCTTTACCTGTGGAGTTAGCAAAAAAGTTCTGAACTTCCCCATAGGGACTGTTGTCCACTGCAATTCTGATATGGGAACTATCATTTCCTGATTCTTGCCCGAAGAATGAAAAGGTACCTTCAAAGTATCTCCGGGATAGAAGGTTTGACAGCGCATCCAGTAAAGAGCCGCAAAAATGTCTTTCGCTCCCGCAATCTTCTCGGTTCTCCTGCCATCTGTATAGAAAACCGAATCCTCGGTAAATTCGAGAGTAAGGTTATTACTATATCTACCTTCATTAATATTCTTTGTATAGGAAAGAGTGGAAAACGTTGTTGTATCAACGAAAGATTTATAATAATCGTCTATTCGGTAAACTATAGAAAAAGCTTTTTCCGTTTTCTGAACGCATTCAATCACGTAAGCAGGTTCTCCTTCCAGTTCCCCTTCCTTTATTTCCATAACAGAATATCCGGCTCTTAAAGGACCAAAATAAGCTCCATAGCTCAGCCGTTCACCTGTAGGGAAAGAAAGATAGAGAGCTAGTATTGAATATAAAAGCATTGGCAAAAATTAATTATCGTCGGGTTTGTAACCTAAATGATAAAAAGGATTGACTATACCTGAACATACATTTCTAACATGGGAGGAGACTCTCTTAAGGTGTCTTACCAAAAGCGAGTATATTATTCCTTCTTTGCTGGTCAAGCTGCTATCTTCTATTAATTCCTCCAATAGATCCTGGCATTCGTCAACGAGTTCGGAGAGTTTTTCCATAACTTCCTTACCTGATTCTCCTTTTTGCTCCTTATAAATTTCTATGGTTTTCTTGAAATAAATTTGAACTTTCTCTTCTAAACCTTTTATCTTTTCTATATATTTACCTTTTAATGGTTTGGGATATTTGTGAGAGACTTCAATCAGATTTTTAGAATAATCCCCAAGCCTCTCTATGTCGACAACTATGGTCACAAGAACCAGTGAAGGCGTAATATTTTGACTCGGATTAATTGACAGGTGTTTCAGTATTTTTTTTCTAACATCTATTTCCAACGCATTCAATTTTTTATCAATCGCATAAATATTTTCTTTTTCTTTTGCTTTTTCAATAACAATTTTCATGGAATACTGAAACATATTGTACGCTATTTCAAGCATATCTGATACAATATTTTCGGCTTCTTCAACTAAACCTGGTCCTCTTAAAATTTCTGAAAACCATTTAAACATTTTACCTCCCAATAACAAATATAGCAATCACAGGTGTAATTATAAATATAGCTATTATATAAATAAATGCAAGTAATCTTTTCTTCCCGGACAAATTTCCTAATTTCTTAGCCAGAGAAAGAGGAATTTTTCTTAAGGGATACCACAACGTAATGCCGAATGCGTTAAAAATCGAATGGCAGAGCGCTACTGTTATTGCATTCACGTTCCCGGTTACGAGGGCGGCTAAAATCGCGGTTACTGTTGTCCCCAAATTCGCACCAAGGGTATAAGGAAATACTTTTTCGATTGTTGTAAGCTGAGTCCCGACCAGAGAAACAACTAAAGAAGTAGTTATCGAACTGGATTGAACAAAAGCGGTTAATCCCAACCCAAGAAGCCCTGCTGTAAGTGCGTTTCTAAAAAGATAACGGTCTATAAGAGACTCAAATTTCTCGGCGGAAGTTCTTCTTAAAACCTTAACGAAAAAAGTTATGGCAAAAACAACAAGAATCATAGATGCAACTGCTAAAATCATGTAGTGTTCACCAAATAAATTCATTATTCTTTTCGAAACAGGATCAATTATCTTGTCTAACGGAGATCGGAAAGTTAATCCCTCTTTACCCAGCAAAAAATTAGTAAGAAATAGCGATAGACGTTCAATTGGGTGAAATAATATCTCGATGGGCAAAAAAACCGCTACGGATAAAATATTAAAAATATCGTGAACGATTGCCGCAGGGAAAGCTTTGGAAAATTCCTTTTCAACTGAGAAGTGACCAAAAGAAGCAATTACACAGGTAATGGTGGTTCCTATATTAGCTCCCATAACAATTGGAATAGCATTAGTAACCGTTATTGTACCCGCAGCGACGAAGCCCACGGTTATAGAAGTGGTAACAGAGCTGGATTGGATTATTACTGTTGCAAGCATTCCGATAAATAACCCGGTAAAAGGATTTGCTGTAGTACTTATCAGCATTCTTGCGAATCCCGTTCCGAAGCCTTTTAGAGAACAACTTAAAAGTTCTATCCCTAATAGAAAAAGATACAGAAAAAACAGAGAAAGACAAACATCAGACAAAATATTAAAAGCTGTCTTGTGTTTGTGGTATAGCACCTATTATATTCCTTTTTTAATACAAAGATTAAATTAAACTCCTCGGGCAGGACTCGAACCTGCAACATCCTGATTAACAGTCAGGCGCTCTTCCTTTGAGCTACCGAGGATTGACGATAACATAATGATAAGAATTATTTTGTCAACCTGCACGAACGATATCTTTTATCTCGTCTAAGTTTTCAAATTCGTCTGCCGCTCTTATAATCTCTATAGCAGTTGGTCCTCTACCCGGACCTATAAGAAGAATTTTTTTACCCCTTCTGCTGAGATAATGAATTAGAGGTTCAAAGTCGCTGTCTCCGGTCACAATAACGATTTCGTCGACATAGTCTGAAATAGCAACGATTTCCAGAGCCATTTCTACGTCCATATTAGCTTTTACCGTTCCATCCGGCCTATCTTTAGCCATCTTGCTCAAGACCCTATAGCCGGAAAGAGAAATTGCGTCGACTAACTTCAATCTGTTTTCGTCCATGTCTCTTATAGGAATCAGTGCCGTATATTTAATAATTTCTCCATCCTGCTTTTTATACTTATCCGTAAGGTGTTGTTTTAATTTGTCATATCTTATCTCGGCGCCCTGCTTTTCAAAAACCTGCTGGATATTTTGTACATCGATAAACACTGCAACTTTTTTCATAATCCCTCCTTTGTCACATGCATCTCTCAGTAAATTTTTTTACTCATAATTTTTCTCCAAATTCTTCCTTTTAGAATATCGAACTACAGATAAATACTTTTAAAGATACAATGATATAAACAATTCGGATTTGTCAAGGTGGAGATTTAATCTAAAACACTATGAGTATGTGTATCAAATTCTTATAAAATACTAAAAACGCTTTCCACAGAGGACACAGAGAAAAAATAATTTATTGAACCACAAAGATCACAAAGGACACAAAGTTTTTTGTTCTTACTATTTAACTATTTGCCAACTTAACCGTTTAACACCGAATCGAAGAATCTACGTACAGGAACAACAAATAGCACTAATTACACGAATAAAAAAAATATTGACTATAACCATCCTCTCCGCCAACCCATAACGTTTGACATTTTGATCGATTTTTATTATAATTAATGGATAAAATTGTTTTTCTATAAATTTTAATAAATATTTAGCTTTTAATTTTAAAAAAGGGGTAAAATGTTCAAAAAATTAGTAAAAGTCTTTATTGTTCTTGTTTTATTTTATTCGATTTTTCTTTTTGGTAGCGATTTGACATCCGTGTCAAATAATAGATTTGAATCGACTATCGAGAAGTTAACGAAAAATCATCCGTTTGGTTATCCTGTATGGGAACCGTCGAAAGATGGACTAAAGCGGTCGGCAATGAGAGGAGACTCTTTAAATTGTACTCTTGAAGGTGGATATTTTGTAGGGCTGTGTTATTCTCTTTTTGTGAATGACACAATTGCTTTTGCCAATTTCGGGAGAAATTTAAAAATACTTAATATTGCTGATTCTTC
>CAZQNI010000095.1:0-6067 GCA_964594255.1 uncultured bacterium
TCTTTAAAAGAAGGTCGTCGAACTCTCCGTCTCCGTCTATATCCCAGCTGTAAGAAACGATGGAATCACCCTCGAGACTATCCGGATCATAAGATGCTGAACCATTGAGGAAGATAGGGGCATCGACAAATCCTTCGTAAGGACCTCCCGCGTCTGCGACAGGAGGATGGTTTTCGAGCGTTACATTAATAATACAAACATCTATATCGGTTTCCGGAGGTATTTTATCGTCGTATACTTTCAATGTAACATAATATTTTCCTGTATCAGGCCACATATATTGCGTGGTAACACCTGTTGAATCAAAAATACCGTCGTCGTTAAAATCCCATTCGTACTCCACGATGGTTCTCGATGTATCCTGATGATATGACCCGGAACCGTTGAAATGTACTACATCACCGGGCGCGACGATTTGGTCCGGTCCCGCGTCCGCGACCGGCGGCTCGCCTATTACAAAAGGAGTAAGGATGAGAGTTGCCCAGGCGGCATTCAGACGTTCGTCAGCATAAGTTGTTCGCATAAATGAACCGTCTTCTCTCTTATTAGATAAAATTGAGTCTGCGTACTCGGCATACCAGTCATGTTCGCCGACGTATTCTATTGGAGGATGTGCAATTCGGCAGGCTTTCATTAAAGCATACATCCCGTACATGTTAAGAGCACCATTTATGCCGAAGTTACCAACATCCCTTTTTTGATACCAGTGCTCGTCTAAACAGTTTAAAGCTGCCCTGATTTTATTATTATCTGATGGCAGACCACAGTAAGAAAGACCACATAGACCCCCTCCTGTTGTCCCGAATCCATAATAACTGGGTTCAGAATAACCAAATCCTCCGTTAGAGTATTGGGAATAATTAAGCCAGATCATTAATTCATCTTTTACCCACTGCGGAGCATAAATGTCCCATTCGGTTTCTGCGGCATGGAGAGCAAGGATATGCCACTGGGTAACAGAATTATCCGCTCCTCTAGCTGCTATGAAATGGTCTGTTCCATTAGGTCCGTATCTCCAACCACCTCTTGCCCATGTTGAATGGGCGTAAGGGATGCTATCATTCTGCGCGTAAACAATATAGTCGAGAGCATCTACAACCAAGTCCCTCCAGGTTACGTCTGTTTTCCCCAGCCCGTAAGGCCCAGCGATACTATCAGGATGGTGAGCTGCAATAAATGCCATGACAGCCATAGGGTGTACATATCCCCAATCGCTCCATGGGTCATGTGGTGAACCTATAACTAAACCTAAACCATCTCCATCGGAATCGGGGTTTCCTGCGGGTTGTTCGGGAATGGAATAATAGTATGTTTCACTTAGAATACGCTCTTCCGCTGGCTTCAAATACTCTGCGTATATTTCCTTTTCAAAGTCTCCGTCGGATGTATATCCTTGATTTGCGAAAGCAAGAATAGCCATGGAAGTTGGACCAATATATTCTCCACTTGTGTGAGAAGGGTGATCGAAAGCCCAGAAATAGTCTTTCTTCTGCTCTAAATATAAATACCTTAATCCGTCTTCAATAGCAGCATCAACTTTTACTTCTTTTTCCTCCGGTAGCACATGGATTATCGTAGTATCACTGTCCCAATTACCTTCTTCATCTCTTACTGTAAGTACGGCTTTGTAATCCTGCCATATTCCGCTATAAATATGTTTTTCAGGAATAAACTTTGTGTTTTCTACAAAACCTTCAGCCGGAGGAGAACCGTCTCCGAAATCCCAGGTGTAAAAGAGGGTGTCTATATAATGTGATTCGCACAATATTGAAGTTCCCGAAGAAGGAAATCTATTATATATCGAGGCATTTTCCGGATTTTCATTTAGTCCAACTGTGGCGGAGAATTCAGGTCCGAGACCATTGTAATTAAATCTTATATTCCCATTTTCATAAAGTATAGCCTGGAAATTATTAGCATCCTGCCAGTTCGTAATAGAAAAGTCAATCCAGCTGACGATTATTTTTTTAGGAGTAGAGTCAAGCACTTCTTTGTAAAAAACCCTGCCATTTGTTGGAACTTTATGGTAGTTCCCCCAAAGGGGGGCAATTGCGTGGGCGACTCTATCAGTTGGGAATGGAAAAGGGTAAACACTGGTGCCGTTTGAATTTAACATTCCGTTAGACGCCAAATAAAACTCTGTGAATGTGGTATCATATAATGGAAACTCAAACGGTATTGAAAACTTCCTATGCCAATAGTTCCAAGAATGTTCTCTGTAAGGAACGGAAACAGTTTCTTTTGCTACGCCACCCAGATAAGTGCCGTAATTTCCCTCTAAGCAATAAGTGGTTTCTCTGATAGGGTATCTTATCGGTTTGTAAAGTATCGAGAGTCCTTCATATGGGTCACCAGATTTACCTCTGGTAAATGTTTTTCCGTCCCCATAGTTCAAACCAATAACATGATTGAACGCCTGTCCCACAGTGTATCTTTTAAAGTCTCTATAATTCATCATGATTTCACCCGATGTAGAAAATATTATCTGGAAAGTATAGACGTCTTTTTCTTTGAGATAGGAGCTTCCGTAATTTGTAGCATGACCGAATGTTATAACAAAAGAAGTATCTTCGACTTCCTCTTTTGTAAATTTGTATAAACCTCCCCATTCAGTATTTATTTTTAGTACATTAATTTTAGAGGGATAGCATATATAGCCGCCATAACGAATATTATAATTTGGTATATTAGGTGGTTTTTGATACCACTCTTGTCCTCTTAAGTTAATGAAATGAAAAAAGCTTCGGCTATTAACGGTAAGACTATCCCAAGAACAATCATAAATGTCGAAAGGAAAGGGCATCCCAAGTTTAACCGTTCCGTAGTAACCGCTTTGCCACTTATCAAACTCAACGTAATTTCCAAAATCGATCCATATTAAATCCTTTTCTACGAAACCATAAGTTGCGTTATTCTGGATGAAAGCAAAAGTTTCTCCGGAGTTCGGGATAAAATCAAGTGAAATTCCCTCTATTTGGTCCCCTTTGTTAATACCCATTTTTGGGAAATTTGTTCTGGTTTCTCCGAGCAGTTTATAATTAAAGAAAATTTCTCCTGTTTCTTTAATTATCATTTGAAATGTATTAATACTGGAAGAATACTCACACCTGACGCTGTCCCAGGTTACCACACATCTCTTTCCATCTAAATCGTCAATATCATTTATCCAGACAGGTCGGTCTTGAAAAACACGGAGATCGTACCCGTAAGGGCAAATCGCGTAATCGGGTGCAGAATAGGGAAAAGTGCCCTGGTATGGCCACTTCCAATGAGCGTAATAACTTGAGTTATTACCATACCAGAAATCAACCCAGCCGTTCGTGCTAATAAATAGAGAATCGAAATCTCTATCATAAAAATGGAATATAAAGTCCAGTTGATGGGTTGTATAATCGTCATCCCCATAAAGTCCTGAACTTACGCCATAATCTTCTTCCCACTCTAAGGGTTTCTTATAAACTAATGTACTAGTTCCTTTTTTGAATTGTATAGTTTGTTGACTTGTTGGATGGGATGGATACAAAGTTCCATCGATTCCGTCGCCTTTATTCATCCCCACGACAGGCGTATCCGTATAGGTAACATTAATACTATCGTAACTGAACATTATCTTATTATTTTCTTTAAGAATAAGCTGGAAGTCGTATGAATTTTCAGGGTGGTCTTTTAAATGGGCGTTCAACCAGGTAATTATGAAAACGTCGAAACTGTTTTCCTCATCTTCTTTATCAGATATTTTTGTTTCAAGACAATATACTCCGCCGTCACTATCAAAATAAAGATCCTCGAGATAAGGAGCTAGGACATATTTAAAAGAATTTAAGGGGAAAGAATCACAGGAACTCAATGTGTAATCATTTTCATCCGAAAAACCAACATACCCATTTGCGCTTATGTATATTTCGTTAAATGTAGAATCGTAAATGCTAACCGGGAAGGGCAGAGTAACTGTCGTATAATCATCATCTCCAGAAAGACCGGTGTTAGAGCCTAAGTCCGATTTCCAGTGTGCATCGACAACTTCCTTTTCATAATCTCTTTCCAACAGCTCAAGAGAAGTTTTACTTACTGGACTATTTGTATAAGTTCTCCCCTCGATTCCATCGCCGAGATTTACACCGACCGTTGCGTCTGCTGTCATATCGACCTTATCATAATTGAATCTTACATTACCATTTACATGAAGAGATACCTGAAAAACGCATAATTCATCAGGATTATTCTTTGGTGATACATTCACCCAGCTTATAATAAACCTGCCACGGAAGTACACATAGCAAATTTTACTACTATCGTTCATCACCAAATCACTTAAGAAGGGTGCAATTAAGTATTTATCTTCATTATTAGGAAAAGCAGAAGTACTACTTTTGGCATAATCATTATCCGGTGAAAAGCCAATAAATCCATTTGTACTGATGTAAACTTCTGTAAATGTGGAATCATAGAATCCAAATTCAAACGGAAGGCTAACTACAGTATAATCATCATCTCCCGAAAGACCGGTATTGATCCCAAAATCTACCTCCCATTGAGCGCCCTCTTCTTTAAATAAATATCCTATGCCGGTTGTTAGTTTATTCCAGTTAGCGTCATGTACATTACCCCAGAGATCTATTTCTCTTCCGGGCCAGGTAGGATATTCTGGCATCACATTGACTCTCGGCGGATAACTGCCAACAACCGGACCGTTATTAACTCCCACCGGTCCTGCTTCTCCTTCAGCGAAATTTCCTGTTATATCTTTCGCTTCAAACTTATATGTGGCATTAGCTGTTCTGATAAGTTTTGTTGAATAGAAATAAGTTTTCCCGTCTGTATAATCATTATCAGAGGGATCGACCGGCTCCATTGCGAAATCTCCCTCTTCCATACCTTCCACTACGTCGCCATAAAGACCATCACCGTTTAAGTCAATCCAAACTTTGGGATAACCATTTTCCGGAGGATTGTTATCGGTGTCTGTATAAACAACTCTATATTCAAAAAATTCAGTTGGTTCTCCCGAATTTGGATGTATGCCGTCATTTACGAAACCGTTATCCGTTGACCAGGAAAGGACAGGTAATTGATTCCCAATCCACAGACTCTTTGAGGCTGTATTGTTGTTTTCGTCTGATTCAGGTATTAAATTGTCAGGGTCTATAACTGCGAAAATCGTATGCAGACCGTTATTGCTAGAGCTCCAGGTAATTCTTGCGTTACCAGAGCTTATGGGAGAAATTTCAGATATAACATCATTGCCGATAAAAACTCCCCCGTTCTCAGGATTTCCTTCAAAAAAACTTACATTAACTGAATTTACTGCAATATGGGAAATATTATGTATCTCCGCATTTATTTCGACAGTTTCATTAATATCCGGAATTAGAGGTGAAAAGCTAATATCTGCGGAGTTAAGAGTGAGTTCTGCTACTCCGGGAAGTGTTATGAATATTTCTTTAAAATCTTTATTATTACGCTCATTTTTCTCTGCGATAACATGATAAGGGTCAGCATTTGCATATATTCTTAATAGTCCAAATGTATCAGGAGTCCAATTTATTGCTGCTTGGATACTGTCTTTCCCTGGCAGACCTGGTAAATAAACATAGTCAATCATATATGGATCGATTGTACCATTTTTATAAAAATTGATTCTGATTGAATCACTGATAGATTTCCCCCCTATATTGTGAACCCATGCTGAAATATTAATTATATCATCGGTTGTGGGATGCTCAGGAGATAAAGCTATGTCTTTGCCTTTAATCTCAAGATCCGGTTGGGAGGGTCCAACCTCAATTATCGAATGAGCTTTATTATTTAATTTGCTGGTTTCCAGAATCAGATTTTCCGGATCTAATACAGCACATATATCATTATTTCCTTCTTTTCCGGCTGTTTCCCAATCAAAATCGACTACCATCGATTCTCCCTGAAGAATCTCAGGAATGAAGTTGGCGCCAATTTGTACTCCGCCTGCATTGGGGTCTCCTTCGTAAAGACCAACAGTTATTCCCTGGGCGCTTCCGCCTCCTATATTATGAATATTAGCTGAAATCGTTACGATGTCGCCTTCTTCCGG
>CAZQNI010000096.1:0-6049 GCA_964594255.1 uncultured bacterium
ATAATGAAAATAAAAATCAGAAAATTTAGTAGAGGTTTTTAAAACTTGGACTTATCAATAATTCTAATAAATTACCGCATGAAAGAAATGTTAACAAAGTGCATTTCCTCCATACGAAAAACTCAAAATTCCAATAATTACGAAATTATTCTTGTCAATAAACCATACGGAGATGATACCAAGTCATTCATCAGGCATGAATTTCCTTCTGTGCGTTTAATATCTCACAATAAATTTGGCGTCGCCGAAATGCGAAATGTCGGAATTAGGAATTCTCATGGGAGGTATCTACTGATGCTTGACACGGATACTGAAGTAACAGGAGATTTTACAAATATCGTTAAATTTATGGATGCTCACCAAGATGCTGGAGCGCTCGGGCCAAAATTAGTTGCACCTGATTTATCCTTACAATACTCATGCCGCACATTTTATGATATAAAAACCACTTTTTTCCGAAGAACATTTTTAGGCGATTTATTTCCACAGCATCGAATACTAAGAAAACATCTTATGCTGGATTGGGATCATAATGAAATAAGGCAAGTTGATTGGGTACAGGGAGCTTGTTTTTTTATGTCGAGAAAAGCAATAAGGAATGTTGGGCTGTTTGATGAGTTCAGTCCTTTTGGATGTGAGGATGTCGCCTGGTGCTCGAGAGCGCGTCAAAAAGGGTGGAAGGTATACTACTTTCCGGAAGTTCGAGTAATTCATCATTATCAAAGAAGCAGTAGAAGTTTATTCAGTAAAAGAGCAACAGAGCATCTTATATCTTTTATTAAGTTTTATATAAAATATGGTTTTAAAAATTTGAACAAATGAAAATCACATTTCTAATACCTCCGCCATTGGACAACAAAAGGGTTCCCGAACGGGTTTTTGGTTGTACTTACGGCTTATATCCGATACCTAATATATTTATTCTGCAATACGCTAGTATCCTGCGAAACAGCGGAAATCAAGTAAATGTCATTGACGGTCCTATCACGGGCATCACGGGAAAAGATTTTCTCGATTTTATAAAGAAAGATGAAAGTGACGTTTATATATTCTATAGTGTAAATCTTTCCGTCGAACTGGATACAAGGGTCGGTAAAATAATTCGGAAATTACACAAGAATATACCTTTGATTTACTGCGGATCAGCTGCCAGCGTATATAAGGAAAAATTTTTATTTGATGTTAACGTTTATATGGTACTGGGAGAAGCTGATTACACATTAAATGATTTGATATCATTTTTAGACGGAACACTCAATTGCAATCTTAACGACATAAAAGGCATAACTTATCTTAAGGACAAAACACCATTCTCAACACCCACGAGAGCATTGATTGAGAACCTTGACGAATTGCCTTTTCCTGCCCGTGATCTTATTAATCGTGATTTGTATTATAATCCAAAACTTAAAATAAGACCATTTACTGCTGTTATGACTTCAAGAGGATGTCCGTATAGATGTAAATATTGTGTCCCCTCCTCTTTGACTTTCGCCAGAAAATTAGAATACCAGAAAGAAAAAGGATATGATAGTATACCAAAAGTAACATATAGATCTGCCGGGAATGTTATTGCAGAATTTGAACTTCTAAAAGAAGACGGATACAAGGCAGTAAGCATTATTGACGATGAATTTATCCTTAAAAAAGAACGAGTAAAAGAAATATGTAAAGGAATAAAAGATTTAAAAATCAGATGGGGATGTTTGGCTCGAGCCGATCATCTTTTAGACGAAGAACTTGCTCTTCTATTAAAAGAAGCGGGTTGTCAGTACGTCGATATAGGAATTGAATCTTTTAATCAGGACATCTTAGATGATATAAAAAAGAATATTAAGGTTGAAACTTTTTATAAAGCAGTAGATATTCTAAAAAAATATGGTGTAGAACCTAAATTAAATATTTTAATTGCAGCTTCACCATTGGAAACAAAAGAGACAATCAAAAGCACTATAAATAAAGCGTTAAAACTAAACCCCGGCGTTAATATGTTTAATATCTGCAATCCATTTCCCGGAACCGAATTTTATAGAGAAGCGAAGAAAAACAAATGGTTTGTCTACGACGATTATTTTCCGGTAGATGTGCAGAAGAAATCGATTATTGAATATCCGGCCTTGAAAAAACACGATATAGAACGTATGGTCAGAATAGCAAACATAAAAACCTTCTTTAGATTTTCATTCATTTTCAGAAATTTAAAGAAATTTGTTAGTATAAGAGAACTCAAATACGCTCTAATTAGCTTGTTCAAAAAGCTCTCTTAAATAATAAAAAAGTCCTATCAAACAATCAACTAATGCGCTAATAAACTAAATTTCATCCCTGTCCTTAATTTTATCCATCTTGACATAGTTATTTTGAATTCCTATAATATAATCACAAATATAATACCCCAGGAGGTTTTTTATGAAAGTTTATAAGGTTTTCCGTACATTATTTTTGCTAATTCTATCTTCTTCCATATATTCACTAGCTCAACGAGCTGACCTCGGAATAAACATAACCTGGCCAACAGACTGGAGTCAGGACCATGTCTTTGCTGATATAATAAGAACATCAAGAAACTGGCAATATTTGGGAACATGGGACCCACTACCCGAGGGAGAAAAAGATGAGCAGGGCTGGCCGCTTGTAGATGCGACCCTATTTTTATGGGCCAATTTAAACATGCAGGGAACTTACAGATTGTCTTTTACGGATGAAGCGACGGTGAGCATTGGCGGTGGTGGTACCGGTGCAAGCATACAAGATGTAACCTACAACTCTGCAACCAATCAAACCACAGGAATAATAAATATTATTTCCCAGGATGCAGAAAACTTCTGGATAAACTTTGCCAACACCGACGGGGGTGTTAAGGACGTAAAGCTCATGAGACCGCTCTTCCCGGGCAGTTCGGAAAGTTACCCTGACATTGTAACATTCACCGATGCTTTTAAAAATGCAGTCGAACCTTTTTCCACAATTAGGGTCATGCAATTTACAGGCACTAATTTCAGCCGTCAAAAAACCTGGGACGACCGCAGGAGGCACGACAACTACACTTTCAACGACGAAGATATAGACGGAGGCTTACTTGCATCCTGGGAATGCGTTATAAACATGGCTAACGAACTGCAAAAACATATCTGGATAAATGTACCCCGCTGGGTAGACGACGATTATGTTCGTCAACTTGCAATACTCTTCCGGGATGGCAATGGGTTTACAAACTACCAGGGCTTGGATGAAAATCTTTATCTGTACGTCGAATACAGCAACGAAATATGGAACTATGAACAGAACGAATACAAAGATACGGCAGTTGCAATGGTTTTAGACCGGGGTGACCCCGAGAACCTTAACTATGACAATCTTTCTTTCGAAGATGCAGGCCAGGGCTGGGTCTGGGCGTGGCGCCGTCCCGGAGCCAGAGCCGTTCAAATCAGCAATATATTTAGAGAAGTGTTCGGCGACGATGCTATGATAACTCGTGTTCGACCTATCCTCTGCTGGCAGGGGGTACGTCACGCTACCTCACGGGCACCTCTTGAGTATATCGAAATGACTCAGGTGAATCCTGTCAACTATTACGTATATGGCGGCGGCGGAACCACTTATTATTCACCGGATATGGAAACGCCGGGATTGACACTTGATGAACTCTGGGAAAGCAGAACGATGAACACCAATTGGTGGCGCGACACGTGGCCGGATGGACTGGGCAAAGGCTCAATGATGTACAACAGTTACATCTGTAATTTATACGGTATAAAGCGCCTGGCATATGAAGGAGGACCAAGTTTCGACCCACATCAACCGGGAAACAATGACTCCGTCATGGAACAAGCCTGGACTGACCCGAGGATGACCGACGAAATAATAGAACATCACAACGCCTGGATTAACTGGGGCGGAGCTCTATCGGTTTATTATGTTTTAACTCAAAATTATTGCTGGGGATTTATGTCTAATGTATACGATTCAACCCACCCAAAATACGAGGGAATTTTAGACCTTGCCGTCTCCGAACCGGCACCAATAACAATAGGAAATCCTGTCGGAACGCTGGACGGAAACGCATTCCAGCTCGGTCGAGGCGACTGGCATGACACTGCCAGGACAGGCTCGGTCTGGAGACATAATGAAGAATGGGTCAGTTATATGTACAATATCCCGGCAGAAGGTTTCTACGAAGCTTCGGTTAATCTTACAGCTTCAGATGCTATAAACGAAGTGGACTGGTGGATGCTCGGAAGACTCATTGCGACAACGAATCTCACAGACTTTGCTGATACAACAGGTGATGTAGGACCTATAATCATTTATTTAACACCCGGATTAAATACCATTCGCGCAAGCACAGACACAGAAGGGTGGATAATCAACAGCATCACTCTAATACCATCCGAAGGAACCTGTTCCTACAGTATCAACCCCACCTCTCAGAGCTTCGACGAGAATGGAGGAACAGGTACAATAGACGTTACAGCATCGGAAAGCGGTTGCACATGGATAGCTACAAGTAACGCAAACTGGATTACAATAATCGATGGAAGCTACGGGTCCGGTAACGGAACGGTAAGTTATTCGGTATCCAGGAATATGGGTTCCGAGCGAAGCGAAGAGATAATGCTGGCAGGTCGAACGTTCACTGTTGAACAGGATGCCGGTTCATCGTCAGGCATTGTTTTGTTACCAAATTTACCCAATCCGTTTAACCGAACTACTACTATAGAGTATTTTGTAGAAGAAGGAGCAGAAATTAAACTTGCCGTATATGATTTAATAGGAAGAGAAATAAAAGTTTTATTCGAAGGAGTAGTCACAAGCAACACTTACGGCAGCGTAGATTGGGACGCAACGGACAGGCAGGGAAACACAGTGAAAAGCGGTATATACTTCTGTCAAATCCGTGGCGGATCCGGCAATTCCGATTCCAGAAAAACGATTTTCCTGAAGTGAGAGTAACATTTAAAGGATAAGGAGCTAAAAATATGACAAAAAGAATTAAATTCCTTTTAATACTATTTCTTACAACAGCAGGAATAATAGAAAAGGGATTTTCACAAACAAATATAAATGTACTACCGAACGTAAATGTTGAGGTTGGAGAGGAAGTTTATTTTGACGCGATCTATTACTCGGACCAATTTGGAGACAGCATTCAGTGCGAATGGGATTTCGGCGATGGATACGCTTTATATGCCGATGATGATGGAAACCCCTTCAATACCGGGTTATGCGCAATTCATTATTTTATGAGCCCGGGAGATTTCAAAGTAAATCTAACTGTTTCTTTGTTCGATATGTTCACAAGCCCACCTACCAGAGGTATTTTACTTGCGGAAGACTCTGTAACAATAACAGCAACCGGTACATCTCCTATTGCGGGATTTGAGCTCCTGCATGCCCCGTTTCACACACGTACAGCCCAGTATATTTATGCTCATGTTCCGGAAAGTTATAATCCTTCCCAGGTTACACTAAAAATCGAAAGAACCGGAGGAGGATATTCCGAGGAGCTCACAGGTGTTACCGAAGACAGTCTACAAAAATTCTTACTAAGTAATGCTGATTTACCTTCGGGAGATTACGTCTTAACAGCAGAATTAATAAACGGCGAAACAACTGTAAGTACTATACGCGAAAAATTTTCCAAACCGTATGACGGCGCACCCGAAGTTGGCATCAACGAAAACAACGCTTTCATCCTGAACGGAAACACACTTTTCTTTCCGATAGCACCCTACATGTTAAACGTTCCAAATATACCTCTCTGGCATTATGTGAGCAACACTCTTCATACAGAAGGTTGGTATGAAACTCACAACCCAGCTACGTGGGTTGATTATATCAGCCAGGGAAACGCACACGGCATGATGTCAGTTGGTCCTTCGCGGTGGGAGGGATTTTTATCTTCTCCTTATACACGCAATTCGGATCCCAATGACCTGGTCGTTTATGTCGAACAAGCAAAAGATTCACCGGGTCTCCTTGGATGGAATTGGGATGATGAGCCAAACATGGGCGGAAGATACCTCCGTGTTCCGGAACACGTATTGGC
>CAZQNI010000097.1:0-6034 GCA_964594255.1 uncultured bacterium
TGAATGAAATCGAACGGATTTTAAAGCCGCACGGGTATCTCTTTATAAAGGATTTAAGATATTCGTGGTTAAAAGTATTCGAAAAAGAAATAAATAATGCTTTTACCTTAGAACAAGCCAGAAAATTAATAGGTGATTCGGAGCTAAGGGAAGGCGCTTTTTCCAGCAGTCTCCTATGGTGGAATTTTGAAGCATGATGAGAAATATTAAGATGAGGTTAAGAATGTATGATTTTGTTGTTAATTTTTTGATTTGCCCCTTGACAAATAAAAAAACCTATGTATATTAATCGACGTTATGACTGACCAGTCAGTAAGAAGGAAGCAAATAATGGAAAAAGCAAAAGCTCTTTTTGCGGAGAAAGGATATCATCCTGTTACTGTGGAAGAGGTTGCGGATGCTTGTGGTGTCGCAAAGGGTACGTTATACCTGTATTTTGATTCCAAGGCCGACCTTTTTATTGAGATTTTTGTGGATGCTCATAAGGAGATTATCGAAAAGATAAGGAAAGTAATTGGGTCTGGAAAGAGTTTTGAAGAGGTTATTTCGGAAATTTTTGATTATTTTGAGAAGTTTATAAGAGGGGACGGATTTTTTTCTAGGTTTGGTAAAGTTCAAAAAGGGATGAGGGGAGCCAATATTCCGATCGAGTGTGTGCAGAAAATTAATGAGTCAATCGCTGAAATAGTTGAGTCTTTGGAGGAAGAAGCGGTGGGTGTTCTAAAGGAATATTTGCCGCATTGCAAGTTAAATTTTAATGATGTTTATGAAATAATTGTTTCTTTGATTTTGGCTATTGAAGAATCTGAGTCTGAAACGATAAAAAACACCGCTCTTTCTGTTCTTTTAGATGGAGTGAGGAAGGAGGCTAAATGTTGAAGTTTAAAATAATTCCTCTTCTGCTTTTTATAATTTCATTATCTTCTTTTTCTTTGACTTTTGAGGAAGCAAAGAAAATAGCGTTAGATAAAAATAGAGAGATGGAGATATCAGAGCTTGAAGTAAAAAAAGCCGAGATTGCTATGAGGGAATCATGGGCGTCTTTTTATCCGACAGTGAGTCTGCAATCCAGTTATACAAGACTTTTAAGTGTTCCTCAGTTTGAGATGCCTATGGGCGATGGAAGTACGCAGTATATTTCTCTCGGTTATCCGGATAATTTTAGAAATTCTCTTGAGGCAACATTCCCTGTTTTTACCTTCGGGAAGAGATTTGCAGTCAAGGAAATTGGAGAGAAAAGCAAAGAGATACAAATTTTACAGCACGAGACCGATAAAATGAATTTGATAAAGGACCTGATAACATATTACTATGGAGTCGTCGTGGCCGGGGAAGGATTAAAGATAGCTGAAGGCGCTGTAGAAAGGGCAAGAGACCATTTGAGGACAGCCCGTATTCAATATAATCAGGGAAGGATAACTAAGCTTGATTTGCTTAAGGCTGAAACAGATTTTAATAGTGGGAAGACAGAATTGTTGAACGCACATAATGGACTTGAGCTGGCTAAGTCCGCGTTGAATATGATACTTGGTTTTCCGCTGGATACACTTGTTGATGTAGAAGGGCAAGTTCGTTTTGAGATCGATACTTTTGATCTCGATTCGCTTAAAGATTTAGCTCTTGCGAAGAGACCGGAAATTCAGATTATTAAAAAAACTAGCGAGCTCTCAAATATTGGTAAATCCTTGCAATATCTTTCCTTCCTGCCCGATATAGCATTTGTCGGTAGTTTTTCTTATGATAAACCGGTTGGTTTTTTGAACGAATGGGACAATGATATGACTGCAACTATCGCTGTTTCGTGGCCGATTTTCCAGGGTTTTTCAAGAACAAATGCAATTCAAAAATATAAGTATACAGTTGAACAGGCAGTTATAAGTGAACAGATAGCCAAAGAAGGTATAAAGATGGAGATAAAGAATCTTCTGCTTGCTTACCGCTTAGGCAAGCAGAAATTGATTCTTTCCGAGGAACAGTTAAAAAGAGCTAAAGAGGCATATGAAATGGCAGATAAGCAGTACAAAGCTGGTTATATATCTGCTCTCGAGTATAAGGATATAGAATTGGGTTACAGGAGTGCAGAATTTGCGCATCTTAATGCTCAATACAATTTAATTGTTTCAAAAGAACAAATTAAAGTTGCCACAATGATGGATAAGGAGGAGTAATGAAGAAGAAAAAGAAGATAGGAATTATAATTTTTATTGTTGTTGTTATAGGTATTATAGCTGTACCCTGGTTTATAAGAAAATATAAAGATTACGGTAAGGTTGAGAAAGAGGATGGCGGGGTTCCCGTAATTGTTGCCACCGCAAAAGTTAAAGATGCAGTTAAGACAATGAGTTTTTCATCTCAGGTACAGGGTATAGAACAGGCTCAAGTTTATCCCGATATACCGGGTAGGTTTTTAAGGTACACAGTCGATAACGGTCAATGGGTTAAAAAAGACCAGATTATAGCTTACTTAGAGCAGGATATACCTGGAGTTGTGAGAGAGCCGATTGCCGTTAGGAGTACTATACGGGGTATTATTTCTTTACGGGCGGTTGACAAAGGACAGCTTATTCGTCAGCAGGATCCCATGTTTCCCGATCCGCCTCTGGCAGAAGTAGCGAGAATAGACAAAATTAAAGTCGAGTTCAATGTTCCGGAGAAATTTTATATAAAGAAAGGACTGGCAATGAAGGTTGAAATACCTTCGCTTTCGGAAACCTTTGAGGGTAAAGTTGAGAAAGCTTCGGTTTTCTACAATTCAACCACCCGGACTCAAAACGTTGTGGGAGTTGTTCCAAATCCTCAAAAAGAAATTCTGCCTGGTATGTTTGCGAAGGTATGGGTTGAGGTTGCCCGGGAAGATAATGCTATTTCTCTTCCTATAGATGCGGTGATAGGTCTGGTAGATAAATATGTTTTTAAAGCGAAAGGTGGTAGAGCATTTGTTGCGCCGGTTATTGTTTCTTTTACCAACGGTAATAGTTTGGTTATAAAAGAAGGTGTTTCTCCCGGTGATACTGTTATCGTGGTAGGACAAAATATCGTTAAAGATAGCTCAAAAATAGATATAAAGGAGATAAGATGATTCAAGGAGCAGTAAATCGACCTGTTTTAACTGCAGTAGGTTTTATTATACTGGTTCTTTTAGGGGTTTTTGGCTGGTCTAACCTTCCTGTTTCTTTTTATCCGGATATTACTCTTCCAACCTTGATTGTAATTACTGAATACCGAGGAGCTTCGGCACTGGATGTTGAAGAAGAGATTTCAAAAGAACTGGAAGATGCGTTAGGAAATATTTCTAATCTTCAAGCAATTAAATCTGATTCAAGAGAAAATTTATCTATAATTTATCTCGAATTCGAGTTTGGTACGGATCTTACTGAAGTTGGGAATGATATCAGAGACGCGCTTGGTTTTGCTTTCTTGCCTGACGACGCGGGAGATCCTATGCTGTTAAAGCTTTCCGGTTCTATGGCTCCTGTTATTGGTTTTACAGTCTCTACTGAAAATCCTGGTATTGATATGAAAACTGTTCTGGAAGACAGAGTTTTAGAGGAGCTTTCCAGAATTCCAGGAGTAGGTAATGCGGATTACTGGGGAGGAGGATACGAAAAGCAAGTAAATATCGATGTTTCTCAGGTAAAACTTGAACAGCTTGGTGTTTCGCTAATGCAGATTGCCCAGGTCTTAGAAGCCAATAATTTAAATTTTCCTCTCGGTCAGTTAGAACAGGGTGGGGTCGAGTATAATTTACGACTTCCGGCAAAGTTCGAAAATCTTGATGAAATAGAAAAAATTGTTGTGGGAAATAATAACGGGGAATTAGTGCGGTTAAGTGATGTTGCTTCTGTTAGCTGGGGTGTGGGCGAGACAACCGGGTATTTTAGAAGAAACGGAGAAGAAGCGGCTATGTTTGGTATTTTTAAAAAAACCGACGCTAATACTGTAGAGGTAGCAAAATCAGTAAAGAAAAGAGTAGAAGAGCTTGATGAAATATATCCGGGGCTCGATTTTGAGGTTATTTTTGACCTTTCGGAAATCGTGGAAGATTCTATAAGTAATCTTGTAAACACAATAGCAATAGCAATTATTCTTGTTCTTATCGTTTCTTTTTTACTTCTCGGAAACATAAGGGCGAGTATAATTATCGCGGTGGCTATTCCTGTTTCTTTGATTATATCCTTTATATATCTTTATTTGTCGGATAGTAGTTTAAACATCATATCTCTTTCAGCTATCGCAATCGCTGTAGGGATGGTTGTAGATAACGCGGTTGTAGTTCTTGAGAATATTTTCCGGCACAGGGAATCAGGAGAGACGCGTAAAGAAGCCGCCATATTCGGTGCGCAGGAAGTTTCCCAGGCGATACTCGCTTCGACTATAACAACAATCGTAATATTCTTGCCCTTGATGCTTACTCGAGGTATTGTTTCTGTTATGTTCAAGGAACTCGCTATTACGATGCCTTTAATGCTTTCGGTATCTTTTCTGACTGCGATTACTCTAGCGCCTATGCTTTCATCCAAGTTTTTGAAAATGAAAAGGGAAGAAGACTTTTCTGATAGATTTTTCGACAGACTTGAATCCGGTTACTCGGGGATGTTGGATTGGGCTCTTAGGAGAAGAGGAAGGACTTTGGGAATATTTATTCTTGTTTTTATTGTCGGGATGCTTCTCTTCACTTCCGTTCCCATGGATTTCTTTCCCAATCCGGGCAGTGACCAGTTGCAGGCTGAAATTGAGTTACCCATAGGAACAAGAGTAGAAAAAACAAACGAGATGGCGAAAAAAATCGAGGAACTTATCCGGAAAGAAGTTCCCGAGACAAAAAGTATAACTATTCAGGCAGGTGGAACGTCAGATTTTTTCGGAGGTTCTGAGGGTTCTCACTATATTTCTATATATACCACGATGGGGAAAACGAAAAAGTCTAAATTCGATATCGCGGATGAACTTAATAGAAAAGTCAGAGAGATTCCGGGAATAAGCAGAGTTAAATTCACCGTTATAGGCGGTATGTTTGGCGGTGGAGAAGAGGGCATTTTCGGAGGAGCTCCTATCGAAGTTGAAATTATCGGAGATGATCTCGAATTGGCGGATTCCTTAGCACAATTGTTGAGAGATACTCTTGAAACGGTAAAAGGGATTTCTTCTATAGAAATTTCCAGAAAAAAGGGAGGAAGAGAATTGTGGCTGGATCCCCGGGTTTCGGAAATGTATTCATACGGATTTTCAGCCTATTCTGTCGGATACCAGTTGAGGACCGCTTTCTACGGTACGGAAGTTGGCAAATTCAGTGTAGAAGGAATAGAGTATCCAATTATAGTTAGATTGGATGATGAGAGTAGGAATTCCTTCGAGACCATAGACAATTTACAGCTTGTTAGTCAGATGGGTATGCCTGTTCATATTTCTAACTTTCTTGAACCCGTGGAAAAAAGAGCTTCCCTCGCGATTGAAAGAAAAAATAAGCAGCGTATGTTAAAATTGAGTATTTACGTTTCTGCGGCTCTCGGAGAAGTTCAGAAAGAAGTCGAAAGAGTTGTAGATTCATTTGTTATACCAAAGGGATTGACCATCAATTATGCCGGTCAGGTAGAGCAGCAGGGAGAGACCTTCGGAAGTTTGATCTTCGCCATAATGCTCGGCATCATACTCGTTTACCTGGTTATGGCTGCACAGTTTGAATCTTTCTTTGATCCTTTTATAATTATGTTTTCCGTACCCTTTGCATTTGTGGGAGTTTCTCTCGCTTACTGGGTTAGTTTTCAATCCATGAGCTTAATGGGTATGGTCGGAATCGCGATGCTTGTGGGTATTGTTGTTAATAACGCCATCGTTATGATCGACTATTTCAATATCTTGAGAAAAAGAGGTATGGAGTTGACCGAAGCCGTAAAAATAGGTGCAAAAAGGAGACTTAGACCAATACTTATGACCACGGGCACCACAGTTTTTGGACTTTTGCCTCTTGCTCTTTCTAGAGGCAGCGGTTCTGTTTTGTGGAAATCACTCGGTATTTCGGTCGTTGGTGGTATGA
>CAZQNI010000098.1:0-6020 GCA_964594255.1 uncultured bacterium
CCACCGCATTCATCATATTTTCAGTGTTTCCGTACATTGTAGCGTATATTAAAGTAACGCCTGCCTTACCTTTTCCATCGGCTAATTCTGCGAGATTTTTGTATATCTTTACTATTTCTTCCGGATTTTGCCTCCATATTCTTCCATGAGAAGGGGCTATTACCTCAACCGGGACACTTTTAAGTTTATCTATTGCTTTAAGTACCATCTTGCTAAATTTGGCTATGATATTAACGTAATAACGTACTGCTTCATGTTTATAAAAATCAAGATTCCTGCACTCATCGTCGAAAACATTTCCTCCGAGCGCCCCAAAACTTCCAAAGGCGTCACAGGAGAAAAGAATCTTGCTGGAAACTTCATAGGTCATAATCGTCTCCGGCCAGTGAACCATTGGAGTAGAAAAGAATTTCAGCGTTTTTTTTCCCAGGGAAATTGCGTCTCCGTCTTTCACAACTTCTACTTTATCTTTTATACCATAAAAATCTTCCAGCATTTCTTTTGTTTTCTCGGAGCCTAAAATTTTTACGTCAGGAGAAATTTTCCTGAAAGTTCTAAGTATTCCAGAGTGATCGGGTTCCATATGATTTATGACAATATAATCGATATCGTTTATAGCAGTTATCTCATTAATGTTGTCGAAGAATTCCTCTCCTTTGATAGATTTGGTCAAGTCTATTATAGCTTTCTTTTTATCTTTTATCAGATAAGAATTATAAGATATTCCTTCCCTGGTTATAGGCCAGAGACCTTCAAATAAATCGGTTGTACGGTCATCAACACCTATCCAATAAATACCCGAGCTAATTTCAACTGGTAACATCCTGCCTCCTATAAATCATTAGAGTCTATTATTTTTATCCCTTTTTCCTTCATAACAGTCAAAGACTCATCGATGTTTCCCTTAGGCGAATCGATTCCTCTTGTCCCGTCAATTATGACATAAGTCTCGAATCCTATTTTTATTGAATCCATAGCAGAATAAAACACACAATAGTCAAGTGCTAATCCGCAAAAGTAAGTTTGCCTTACATTCAGGTTTTTTAAATATCCTTCAAGACCGGTTATTGTTTTTTTATCATTCTCCTGGAATGCCGAATAAGAATCAATTTCGGGGTTGGTTCCTTTTCTTAAAATCAAATCCACATTTTCAGTATTAAGATCGGGATGGAACTCTGCGCCTTTAGTTCCCGAAACACAATGTTTTGGCCAGAGGACTTGCTCTATCCCTTTATGCTCAATTAAATCGTATTCCTTTTTTTTCGGATGATTGGCTGCAAAAGAGATATGATCTGTAGGATGCCAGTCCTGCGTGGCAACCACTCTTTTAAATTTTTTTGATAATTTATTTATCAGGGGTATAATTTCATCCCCTTCGGGGACTGCCAGCGCTCCTCCCGGGCAAAAATCGTTCTGTAAGTCGATTATAATTAAAGCGCTATTTTCTTTCATTAATCCTCCCTGTAAAAATTTTAAAAAGAGTTTCTATTAAAAAACTCCTCTATCCATTCTTTCAACTCGTCTCTAATCTCTCTGAATTTAGCCAGCACAACTTCTTTATTGCCGGAAAATGAGGATGGGTCTTCAAAATCTTTATGAATCTGTTGTTTCCCTCCTGGGAAGAAGGGACAGCTTTTTTCATCATTACCGCATACTGATATTACATAATCGAAATCTTCCCCCATAAAGTTCCTAACATTTTTTGAATAATGACTCGATATGTCAATTTCTATTTCCTTCATTACCTCTATAGAATTTGGATTTACCCCGCGGGGTTCGGTTCCCGCACTAAAAACTTCATATCTGTTACCATATAGACTGTGGAGAAGGCCTTCAGCCATTTGCGAGCGTGCTGAATTGTGCGTGCATAAAAACAATACTCTCTTTTTCATATTATATCCTTCAGATTGCAGTTAATCCAGTACAATAAGTTTACTGACTCTTGCATTTTCCTTTATATTTATTCCGTTTTTCCCAATATAAAGTGTTAATCTAATTTTCCCCTTTTTCTCAATCACCTTTGTGGTATGAAAAGCCCCATTTAATGTTAGTCTTTCCGAAGGTTGTAATATAACTAATTTAGCTGCAGGAAGAAGTTTATGTAGCTCTTCATTAAATTCAATTAAATATTCTCCGTGAGGAAGATTCCACCAGCCGTATTTGTCTTCCGAGTTCCGCTTAACGGGATTAACTTCCTTTATTTCGCTTTCCTTATATTCGCTATCTCCGAAATCTATTTCCCCTTTCCCGGCAAATTGAAAAACTTTTCCGATGGTAAGAAAAACTCCGTAATCTTCAACCTGTTTTTTTTCGTGAATTATGTTACTTATAAACTCTAAAATATCACCACCCGCTTTTTTTCTCATATTACCTTCTTTTATACCTATTTTATTGCTATATACTCAAAACTTATAGCCTATCTTCCTAAGCAAATCTTTCCTGTCTGCTATATCCTTTTCACCTTCCACTCCAAGAGGCTTCTCCCCATCAAGCACCCCAATTATACCTCTTTGTTCACCTTCGCAAGCGACAATTACCTTAAGTGGATTCGCTGTTGCGGCATAGAGATAAAGAACTTCGTCTACAGCTTTTAGTGATTTCATAATATTTATCGGAAAAGCATTACCCAGAATTAGAACAAAGGAGTGGCCGGCTCCGATCTTCTCGGCGTTTTTTACCGCAAGATCTTCCAAACCTTTATCCGTACCGCTATGACGTATAAGTCTGGCGCCGGAAGCTTCACAGAAAGCAATGCCAAACTTGATCATAGGTAAAGAAGTAACAAGAGCTTCATGGATATCTTCTACGGTTTTTATAAAATGAGTCTGTCCTATTATAACGTTTGCGTTCTCTGGACGCTCTATATCTATTAATTTTATATCCATATTTACCTCCAATTTTTAAAAAGTTTAACCACAGAGCACACAGAGATTTTATTTTGTTTAACCCACATTCACCCCTCGATTAAAACACAGAGCGCACAAAGCCCAGACACCACTAGCCCAACTATTTAACAACAGAGGGCACAGAGAACGCAGAGGTTTTAATTTTATGTCAATATTTTCTTCTTCAATTCCACAATTTATTCCTTTGTGTCCTTTGTGATCTTTGTGGTTAAGATTACCTTTTAACTTCATCTGGCCTCTCAACACAAATCTTATCTTCCATTTTTTCAAACTTAACTTTGCCTATGCCTTTAACTTTCATAATTTCATCTTTTGTTTTAAAACCATTATTTTTCATCCTATATTCCAATATTTTTTTTGCCGTTACTTCTCCAATACCAGGAAGAAGAATTAATTCCTCTTCAGTCGCAGAATTAATACTTATGGGGAAAGTTGTAAGATTTTTGTTTGTTTTTTCGGGGGCAGGGTGCAAAAGCCCAGCTAAACTCCCCACAAGAAGAACGGCAATAAAAAAAATAAGTACTCTCCTTTCTGAGTCACTGAGCATATCTTATTCCTAGATAATATACGGGTTTTTGAAAATTATCTTCAGGTGCCCAGGATAAATTTCTGAGGGATATAAAGGGTGAAACTGTTGTTCTCAACCAAAGAGAAAATCCACCTGTTACAAATTTTTTGGGGGTCAGGAAGCCGGTCAGGCATACCTGTGAGCCAATAATGCCCAAGGAGCCATTCAAGTGAATTTCCCCGAATTCTTTCAGTACGCCTTTGTTCTGATAGAAATACTGGAACCCGAATTTTTCTTTCTCGAACTCGATATTTGCGAAATAAACTTTTCCTTCTCTCCAGCTAAGAATATCTTCACCCTCCGCGTAAAAATATTTTCTACCTCCGATAATTCTAAAACTAAAAGTATTTATCTTTGCACCATAAAAAACTCTGACTCTTGGAAAGAAATCTTCGATGGGATAAAAGACAGCTGGGAAACGATCCCTGAATCTACCCACCTTAATTTCCCCCCAATCATTGACAAATCCGACACACTTTCTTTCCTTTCCAAACTCTCCCCTTAGCCCATAAACCTGCATAATCAATCCATAATCCAGACTTTCCTTATAGTTAGCCCATCCTCCGATAAAAAACGGTCTGAATAACTGGTAAAAACGCACACCTAGGTCGGCAGTAACCGAATCCTGGCAATGAAAAGCTTCAAACCATCCAAGGAAATAGCTTTGATCTTCCGAGAACCATTTCCATCCTGTTGTCTTTGAGAAGCGGATATCATCCCATTCCACATAACTACTCCGGAGATTATAAGACAGGGATTGAAGAGAAGCCTTCAAGGAGTAATGATCCGTAAAGTCCCTTTTGTTGAGGCTTTCTAGAGCTAATTCCCGAAACTTAAACGCCACAAAATTATAATCTACTTCCTTATTTAGAGCCACATTTATCCAGTTGTTTTCTATCTTCTTAAACCATTCTACTTCGGGTTCTACTTCCGGAGGAGGCAGAATCGGATTAAATATATCCTCTTCAACAAGAATCAGAAGGAAAATCAACATTGAATCACACTCATTTTTTCCTCAAACGGAGGATAAAGTATTCCTTTTTCGGTAACAATCCCACTAATGAGTTTATGCGGAGTAACGTCAAAAGCGGGATTTTTTACATCTATGTTCATTGGCGCCGTCGGCAATCCCATAAATTCTGTCACTTCTTCCTTGGCCCTTTCTTCTATCGGAATATCTTTTCCATCTTTTAGAGCAAGATCAAAAGTCGTGCTGGGAGCAACGACATAAAAAGGAACTCCATTTTCTTTTGCAGATAAAGAGAGAGAATATGTACCTATTTTATTCGCGGTATCACCATTTCTTGCAATCCTATCCGCTCCTGTGAATATACCATTAATGTTTTCAGTCTTAAGAATGTGTGAAACCGCGCTATCAACAATAAGGATAGATTTTATCCCGTTCTTTTTAAGTTCCCAAGTAGTAAGCCTTGCTCCCTGAAGGATGGGCCTCGTTTCCGGAACGAAAACAGAGATCTCTTTACCTTCTTCTTTTGCCTTGTAGAAAACAGCCAACGCAGTTCCGATTCCCCCCGTTGCAAGAGCGCCAGCATTACAGATAGTCATATATAAAGAGTTATCTTTTATTAATTTGGAACCGTTTTCTCCGAGAAGTTCCGTAAGTCTTTTGTCTTCTTCATGTATTTTAAGAGCTTCCTCAACAAAAACAGAAGCATCTACTTTCTCGCATTTTAGAAGTTTCCTCATTCTCTTTACTGCGTAGAAAAGATTGTGAGCGGTTGGTCTTGCCGATTCTATAAGGTCCATCTTTTTCTTCAAAGATTTTTTATGTTTACTATTTAGAGCAGCAAGAGCAATGCCATAGCCGGCTGCTACACCAATAGCAGGTGCTCCTCTTATTGCCATATTTTTAATTGCTTCGTACATATCCTCGGCTGTCCTGACATCAATGTAAACTTCCTCGTGAGGTAACTTTCTCTGATCGATTAATTTTGCGTAATCACCACACCATTTAATAGTATCAGCCCAAATCATAGTTTTCTTCTTATAGGATAATCCTGCCGCATTCCTTTAAAATGTTTCTGCTGACTTCTAAAGGAAATCCAATCACATTGGAAAAACTACCATTAATCCTTTCTATAAAAGACATATTCTTATCTTGAATCCCATAGGAGCCCGCCTTATCGAGATTTTGCCCCGAGTTAACATAATATGAAATCTGTGAATCGGTCAATTGATGAAATTTTACATCGCTTTCATCGTAATCCTGAAACAAAGTTCCATCTTTTGAAACAGCGACTCCTGTGTACACTTTGTGCCACTTGCCCGATAATTCTTTTAACATTCTAATGGAATCTTTTGTGTCTTTTGGTTTTCCGAGTATCTTACCCTCTAGAAAGACAAGGGTGTCAAAACCTATAATAATTGATTTTTTGATTGTTTTTTTATTTTCGAACACCCAGGTAGCTTTTCTTGCAGCATTACAAACCACTGTTTCTACAGGTGTCTTGAGAATAGTTTCCTCGACGTCTGGAACTATAATTTCTGCCTTTATTCCTAGTTGTTTGAGAATCTCCTTCCTTCTT
>CAZQNI010000099.1:0-5970 GCA_964594255.1 uncultured bacterium
ACCTACCATTTGAAGAATGGATGCGATTAGATTTAGAATACATAAATAATTGGTCTTTAACTCTTGATTTCATCATTCTTTTAAAAACGATTCCAACTATAATTTCAGGAAAAGGTGCTTATTGAAATTCATAATTCTATTGTTGGCGTTTAACTCCACAGAAAATAAGGAATTAAAGAAACTAAGAAACTTTTATCAAATGCCGCTACTGATTGAGCCTGGCTTCGTGGGAAAAGGGGAAGCTTATTTAAATCTATCCGTTATTGATATAAGACTTAACGAATTGGAAAAAGCTATGACTGAGGCAAAAGAAGCTGCATATTATGATAGAAAAAACGAAGCTATTTATCTTGAAGGAGTAATTCACTATTTTCAAGGTAATATTGAAAAAGCTACTTCAAAATTTAACGAAATAAATGGGTGGCAGTATGTTTTTTTTCTGGAAAATCTTTACAACTTTTCAGAAGGGAGAGAACTTTCGCCTAAAGTTTTTAAGAGCTTGCCCGATTCTCTCAGTTTTTATTTTATTTTCTATGAAAGGGATACATTGAAAATATTAAACTGGATCGAAAACTTAAATCTGTCTATCTGGCAAGAATTCCTTGGTAGAGGTTACCTGTGCTACAAAAGTAATACATACAGAAGAGCGTTAAATTATTTTGAAGAATCCTACAAAATACGCCCTGCAAAATATACGGGCATTTACATAATATCCACTCTATTTCAGCTTTCTGAATTTGATAGTCTCTTATCTTTTTTAGATAAAAATCCTATAAACACACCTCTTACAAATTATCTCGAAGGTGAAATCTTTTATAAAAAAGGTGAAATAGAAAAGGCTATGCAAATTTTCATATCCGACACGAATTCCGAATATAAAACGAGCGCAATTTTCGGAGCCGGCTGGTGTACATATCAACAGGCAAAATACACTGAAAGCGCTGAATTGTTTGAGAGATTCCTTGAAATTTACCAGGAAAAAGAATTAGAGCAATACGCTCTTTATAGACTCGCACGGGCTTTATTAAAACAAGGAAAAGTTGAAAGCCTAGAATATTTTAAAAGAATCGTAAAAGAATTCCCTGATTCTCCTCTAAAAGATGATGCTTATCTACTTCTCGGTAAAATAAACTTTCTGCTTAATAATCACGACGAGGCAATTAAATGGTTAAATTCTCTTATACAAGAGTTCCCCTCTTCTCGTTGGTCTCCAAATGCTTACAAATACCTTGGGGAAATCTTTACGATTAAAGGAAATTATGATATAGCACTGGATTACTATAATAAAATATTATTACTAACCTGGGTTTCTGCCGATCTGCTTGACGAAGCGAGATACAGTATTGAGGAAATCAGTTGGAAAAAGGGGAAATACTCCACAAAAATAAACATGTATAAAGCTTTTACGAATAAATATCCTAAAAGTCGTAAGACCCCTGATTTGCTTCTAAAAATTGGCGAATATTATGAAGCAGCAAAAAGATATGATTTAGTTATTCAATTCAACAACAAAGTCTTATTAGATTATCCGGAATCAGAGGAAGCAAATGAAGCTTTACTGAATCTTGTAAAGATTTACCGGGAAATGGGTGACAGAAAAAATGCTATTGAGTTACTAGAAAAGGGGCTAAGTGATAAACCTGAATTAAGTAACGATATTAACCTGAAATTGGGTGAGATTTACCATGAAGCCGGTGAATTAAAGAAGTCAATTGAATATTACAAAGAAGTTAACTCAGATATTCTAAAACCTTACACCTTATATCAAATCAGTATGATTTATCAAGAGCTCGGTCTTTTCAAAGAAGCCAGAATTCCTCTTGAAAATATTATAGAAAATTTCAAAGAATCGGGATATTTGGACGAAGCTTACCTTCTTACTGCAAAAACTTATCTACATGAAGGGTCTTTAAAAAAAGCTATTGAGATTTTGAATGAAGGTTTGAAAAATTTAGAAGATAAAGAAATCGCGCCTCTGTTATATTTTAAAGCTGAAATCTACTGTGAATTTAAGGATGAAGAAGCTCTTGAATTATACCTGGAAAGCGCCGATTTAACTTACAATAATAAAGAAAAAATAAAAATTTTAGAAGCAGGAAGAAAATGCGCAATCAGGCTTAACAAATACGATAGAATCGAACCGTTCGAAGATTTAATAAATGAACTTAAATCCGCAAAAGAATGAAAAAGACAGAGCGACTAAAATATTAACCACAAAGACCACAAAGATCTCAAAGCCCCACCACACACCCAATTTATTTTGTTTTTCCTAAGAAATAGATTGTAGAATAAAAAAATAAAAGAATTAAAATCTTTGTGTACTTTGTGGTTCAATTAAAATAAAAATCCCTCTTAATCTGCTTTTATCTGCGTGCTATTATCTGTGAGTACTAGTTATTTAACAAGACCAGATAATTTTTTGACTATTTTATCCAGAGACGGCACATCGAAGAACTCCTTACCGGAAATCAAGTTCGCTACGGATTGATACATTTGTGAAACCGCTTTTTTCAAAGGTGCCGGCAAAGGATCCGGTTCGGACTTAACGCCCGATTTCCAATCCTTAAAATTCTTTTCTTTCGCTTTTTTAACTTCTTTGTACCATTTGGACTTTCTGTAGTGTTTACGCAGTATTTCTTTGCTCAAAGCAATTTCATTAAAAAGAAATCGACATTCATCAAGGGTTCCCAACGCATCAACTACCATAATAAAACCCTTATCATCCATTGCAAATTCAAGTTTTCCGTCCTGATTAATAATATTCGCCTTTTTTGTCTCCTCCGTAATAATATTGCTAACATTTGAAAGCAAACTCTTTATTTCCTCAATCTGGTCGGAGTCTAAATTAGATATTTCTTTTGCCTCGTCCCAGGACATATATCTATCGGTTTCTTCCAATTTTGTGGAAACGTCCAGAATGGGTTTCTCTAAAGGAACATTAGGAGTTATTTCATACTCGTATTTAATCTCTCCCTTATTGTATCTTTCCCAGAAAGAAGAACCTTCAGGCACAGAATTCCTATAAATACATTCCATAGGAATGAGAAAATTCTTTGAAATATTTTTATAAACAGAATAATCATATTCGTTATTTTTTATCTCAGGCTTTACTACACGAACGAGCTTAACCTTAATTTTATTGAAAGGTTTGACGACTTTAATAAAATCATTTGTCTCCCCGTCAACAACTGCTCCAAGATAATGATTAGGAATACCCCGTTTTTTTAGTATCTCAAAAAAATGGGAGGTAATTATTGCCAAAGAAGAACCTTTATTGGTAATGTGATCAGGCATCTCACCCCAATCAAAAACCGAGTATCTATCAGAGAACTCAAAAAATCCAAATCCCAACTTATCATCTGTGGGTTTCTCAACAATAGAAAGATCTTTTACACTACCCATTTATTTTTTTATCCTCCTCTTCAATCTTTCGCCTATAGGTTTCCTGATATTCCAATATCTTTTCCTGTAAATCACTATCATTAAGTCCAAGTATTTTAACAGCAGAGAGTGCAGCCTGCTCCGCACCAAGCACAACCATAGGAGCTACTCCGCTTGGCATCCTGAGGCTCGAAAAAATATCTACGCCTCCGTATTTGTCCGAATATGGAGGTGCTGCTATTACGGGTTTGGTAGTATTAGCGTCCACAAAACCACTCAAAGCATTGCTCCTCCCTGCAATTGTAACATATACAATTTCTTTTCCCTTGTTTTCTTCTATTATTTTAATAACTTTATCCGGAGTTTTGTGCGCAGAGGCGATCCTCAATTCACACTGAACTCCGAAATTTTTTGCTATTTTTTCGACCTGTTTTGCAAAATCCAGATCTTTTTCGGAACCCATAATAATCAAAATTTTAGCCATAATTACTATTTATTACCTCCACCAGGGATTACAATTCTTGGTTTTGATTTTCCTTCCAGTTCTTTATCCTTTGGAGTCAAAAGTCCAGACTTCTTTTCTTCAAAGTCTTCACCTGAAATATCTTTAAACTTGGGTTTTTCTACAGTCTCGGTATCACTCGTTTCAACTTTTTTAGGCAAAAATTCGTACAGGAAAGCCCATACTTTACTGTTATCTGCAAGAGGTCTATTAAGGGCACTTCTTATAAAAACCACAATAAAAAAAGCATTCGTATCCAGGGGGAAACCGTTATATAAAAACTGAAGTACCATGAGCGCCGCCTCACCTTTCGGATCATTGCTATACTTCTCCGCAAACCTTTTTAATTTCTCTTTAATTATTGAAAGAAGAACAAGGGTCATAGTTCTCTTAAGTCCTTCTCTTAGAAACTCCTTACTGTCTTTTATCTTGCCTTCAGCAACCTCTTTTAAAAATATATCCAATTCTTTTGTTATTACCTTAACCCGTCGGAATTCGTCCTGGTAAGGTAAATTGAACATTAAAGCAGTTAAATGTTGAAATCGCTCTTCTGATATCTTTTTATTTTCATTCATATTTTCATTATAGAAAACAGACGCCTTTTGTCAAGGAAAAAAGATTACAAACTACCAGGTTTTTTAACCACAAAGATCACAAAGGACACAAAGCCCCACCACACTCAACCCTAATTTATTGTGTTTTTTAAACCCACTCCAACCACAGAAAAATTTAGAGAGGACTAAACAAGATTAACAGGTTTTTTATTTAAGGAATAAATTATATAGTTGAATAAAAAATTAAAATCTTTGTGCTCTTTGTGTGCTTTGTGGTTAAATTTTCCTATCTGACGACGACGAATTTGCCTTTATAGATTACCCTCCCTTCACTCGTTACGAAATACAAGTATAAACCGGAAGACAGGTTAACATCAATAGGATAATTATCCCCGTATTCCAAAGGCACATTATATTCACCTTTTAAATCACCGATAATATCATAAATGAATATATCTTTACCACCAATACCCTTTGCCGAGAAGGTTAATTGATTGTGTTCCTCATAATTAAATGGATTAGGATAAACGGTAACTTCACCGGAATCGGGAACATTAAAATCAAGGTCAAATTCATATAAACCATTATAAGTACAAACAAAAAGATTTCCGTTTTCAGTAAAATGAAGAGGTGAAACAATATCTTTCAAGGAAAAAGGCTGTAATTCTCTTAGCGCCTGAGGCAACGATTCCCAATTCCCTTCAGGATTACGATAACTTAATCCTTCTGTGCTATTATAACACCATAGTCCTCCCTGAAAATCAACAGTTAGCCCGTCGAATTTGTTCGAAGTTTCTACTCTTTCCACATTATTGCCTGAAATATAAACAAGTTTGTCTTCCAGACCTGCCCAGATATTGCTTTTAAGGTCCGCACACATTGAAACCGTGCTCGAACCGAGATCTCCCACCACCTCTTCAAATGTACCGTTATCATATAAAACATGGATACCCGCTCCTCCGCCAGACGGGGAATTTCCGCAGTATATACCTCTCGCACTTTCGGCAAAAACCCTTTTCCATAAAATGTCAGGGCCTTGATATGTAATCCATTCAAACGAATCCTCACTTACTCGACGCATCTTTAAAACCCAATTACCTAAACCGTAATCAGAAGTTCGCAGGAGACCAAGCCACAAATCATCATTACTATCTACCAACATACCTGTAACAGTAGTCGTGGAAGCAATTGGAAGCTCGATGGGGTGAGGCATAGTATCATTTTGGGTATCCCAGCAGAATAAAATGGGATCGTCCCGCCAGTACCATAAACTGAAGTATATTCTACCTTTGGAATCGGATTCCATATTAAAAAGATACCCACCGGTTAAACCCCAGGGATTTCCCCTGTTAAGAGTTCGCCATGTAATCCCATCAAAAACTGAGATTCTTCGGCTATGCTTATAGGACACATAAATTTTCCCGTCCGGAGTTTGAACCAGGTCGGTTACCATATTTGAAGCAAGTCCCGGAGGGTAGATATATCTCCACGTACCCTCAAATAAAAGCCCATTTCCTCTGACAACCGAAACTC
>CAZQNI010000100.1:0-5954 GCA_964594255.1 uncultured bacterium
ACAGGTATGGTCTTACCTTTTGGTGTTGTTTCTCTGAAAGCTTTCTCTTCTTCCTTCTCTTCTGGATCAACCTGCCTTTGTATTATTGGGCGTTCAATATAAAGCAGTTTTGTCTGTATAGGTTCCTCTTCCTCCTCTTCAGGTTCTGCTTGTCTTTGTAACGTTGGATGTTCAATAGAAAATAATTTTGGTTGAACTAATTCTTCTTCTTCCTCTTCTTCAGGCTCGACTTGTCTTTGAACAAGAGGTGTTATTTGTGCGGCAATCGGCTTTGGTTGAACCAATTCTTCTTCCTCTTCTTCAGTTTGTCTTGATATTTTTGGTTCGGGCATTCGCATTACCTGATCTGCAACTCTATCCGCTTCCTTTTCGTACTTATCACCCGGTTTACCGATCTTAAGTTTTGCCTGAATAGTTCCTGATTCAAATAACCTCTGAACTGCCTGATTGCCGAGTGTACGCTGAAGATGTAAGATCTGGGCAACTGGGGAGTCTACAGTCTTAAGACTTTCCTTTTCTCGTACATGAGAGAAGGTTCCTTCTCTCTTTGCCTTAGGTTTTCTTGCGGTTATTTTATTTGTTTTACTCATTCACTTCCTTTCTTACCAATTTGTCCAGTGTCGAGATCTGACTCCATAGGCATATTCTCATTGGTTCAAATCCTTCTGAGTTTCGGTATATATTACGCCTGAGCTATAGACACTATTTATTCTGTTGGAGCTACTACCTTACCAGGGTGATTTCGCATGTCTAGGAGAATGCTTCGCACCCTGTATCTTCTACCATCGTGGCTGATGCTATTGGCAAAAGGCTCCACTTCTTTGGCGATAACCTCAGCTTTCTGTTTATCCTGTATACTTTTGCAGATCCAATAGATCGCCCATACCGACTTTCTCGAGCCATTCTTACAAAGGATAGCTAAAAGACGGATAATTTCTTCCGTGAGTGGGGATCGCAGTGTCTCGTCGTTGTTCTTGTTTCTTTCAGCCCAATTCTGAATTCTATCTGCATCTATAAAGCATGCTGTTTCCACTAATTCTGCGGAACCCAGTAGTTTTTCGAAGTCAAAGAAAGGAATTGATCGTTCGATGCGAGCTATCCTTCCGTGATGAGGGTCAAAATGGTTTGTATTCTTTTCAACAAGCGCAATCTGAACAGACTCGAGGTTTGTTCCAACATATTCATCTCTCTGATCATCTCCAGTTTCGACGATATCCCATTCGACTTTAGCAGTAATGTGTACAAAAGGCTCTTGGTTATTTTTTTGATGTTTCTCAGCCTCTTTTTTGAGTCTTCGCATCTGGTAGCGAACATCCCACATCATAGCGTTCCAATCGCGCCACATCTGCATATGCACTTTTTCTTTTTCATGCATCGAGGCCAACCAATCTAATATATCAGCGACTAGCAGCGGCCAAAAGAGCCGCCCCATAATTCGTCCTGCGCCGTGTCTCACTTCACCGATAGACCCGGTAGGATATGATTTTGGTAGCGACTTAGGAACAACACCTTCAGGCCTTACTGTTCTAATAATCTGACCTTTATTCACCACAACTTGAATATTCTCCGCCCGCATAAATTTAATATCTCTAAGCAATTGCTTTTCGAAGTTTTCAATCTGAAGTTTGGTCACTTTCTTCCCACTTGCACGTAAATCAATAATAACTGGCTGCGATTTAAAGTGAGCTGGTAGCGTTTCAAACTGTCGTTTAGAAAGCTGTGCCTTAAGTTTACGTATGATACTTTTTCTGGTTTTTGATGACGTGATATCGGTAGCCTTTACTTCGAATTTGCCACCAATATCGGGTTTGCTGCTCCCCTTCACGGGTCCTGCGGGATGACCACCCTTGTATTGTCTTTCCCCTGAAACACCAATTTCTTTCTTATAGACATAACGCCACTCTCTCTCCGCTTTCCATCCTGCTTCTATGGGATCTAAGGGAGTACCATGTTTCAAATTCTGAATATATCGTTTATACCTCGCTATCTTCTTTGGGTCTGTTTCCTTAGAGATTTCCTTTTCCCACATTGCGATGAACTCTCGAGTTAGTTCCGGTGGAGCCTCAAAAATAATAGCACGAGCCAGTCTTTTTGTACTGACTCTAGAGATCTGAATTGTCTGCACTGTTCTACTCGTGGCGTCTGTTACCTTGCTGTTCGATTTCCTAAATGAACTTTCCTTCTTCTGGGAGCTAGCAACCCTTGAAGGAGAGGGTAAAAGCCCTCCACCTTTCTCTTGCTGTGTTACGTGGACAAGTTCATGGGCCAAAAGTCTACGTCCGGCATCAGTGTAAGGTGTGTATAATTTGGTGTTAAATACGATGTTGTGTCCAACCGTGTAAGCTTTTGCATTCACTGCCTGGGCCAACGCGGTACCCTTAGAATCAGCATGCACCCGCACCCCACTAAAATCATATCCAAAACGTGGTTCGAAATAGCTTCTTGTAGATTCAGGAAGCGGTTGGCCACCCCCCTTTAATGAATTGATGCTGGACTCGACAGTAGGTATCACTTCTGCTGCGGCTGAGCTATTTGATTTAGTTTGAATCAATTCTTCTTCCTCTTCCTCCTCCTCTTCCTCCGGTTCCTCTTCACCCTGTTTTTGAACCAAGGGAGAAAATTCCTCAACAATCGATTTGGTCTTAGTTCCTTTCTTTTCCTTAGCTTGTTCTCCAACATCCGTGTCTCCCCCGGTATAGTCTTCCTCTTCCATGCCGGTATCGTGCTCTTCTTTCACTTTCACCCCGGTAGCATATTCTTCATCCTTTTGTAAAAGTTCTTCCTGTCCTAAAACATCCCTGAGTATAACATTCCCAGTGTTATTGTCTTTAGATGAATTGATATTTGTCGGAGAGCTTTTGTTTTGTTGTATCACGTGTGTCAATTCGTGCGCAAGAAGATTCCTACCATAAGAAGTGTCCGGTGAATATTGTCCAGCGCCAAATACTACATTCTTTCCTGTGGTAAAGGCTCTGGCATTAATAGATTTTGCTGTTTCTGCTGCCTTTGAATCCGCACGAATCCGTACATGGCTGAAGTCATCACCAAATCTTGGTTCAAAATAATTCCTTGTAGATTCAGAAAGCGGTTGTCCCTTTCCTCTTAAAGAATTAATGCTGGATTCTATACCAGGGGTTACCACTGCTGCGTTTGAGCTATTTCCTTTGGTTTGAACCGGTTCTTCTTCCTCTTCTGGTTCAATCTGCTTTTGTAATATTGAGGAATCTAACTGTGCCTGGATCGGTTCCTCTTCCTCCTCCTCAGTCTGTCTCTGAACCACTGGGGTAATTTGTTCGGAAATGGGTTTGGTTTGAATCGGTTCTTCCTCTTCCTCTTCTGGCTCAACCTGCTTTTGCAATATGGGAGAATCTAACTTCGACTGTATCGGTTCTTCCTCCTCTTCCTCTTCTTCCTGTCTTTGAACGAGAGGAGTAATCTGTTCGGTAATCGGTTTAGCTTGAAGTTCTTCTTCTTCTTCTTCCTCTTCTTCTTCTTCAGCCTGTCTTTGGGCTAACGGGATAAGTTGTTCGGAAATAGGTCTGGTTTGAATCGGTTCTTCTTCCTCTTCTGGCTCAACCTGCTTTTGCAATATGGAAGCATCTAACTTCGCCTGGATCGGCTCCTCTTCCTCTTCTTCAGTATCAACTTGCCTTCTAACAAGCGGAGTTATCTGTGTGGTTATCGGCTTTGTTTGTACGGGTTTTTCTCCATTCTCTTTACACTCAAGACAATCTGACATCTCAGGCATACTCATTACCTGATCTGCTATTCTATCCGCTTCTAACTCGTACTTGTCGCCCGGTTTTCCAATCTTAAGTTTGGGCTGAATCGTACCAGATTTAAACAACTTCTGGACAGCCTGATTACCGATTGTATGCTGAAGATGTAGTATATTGTCAACTGCAGGAACAGCTTTAGTTTTAACCCGCTCCTTTTTCTGAACAAGAGAAACTTCATTGTCTCTCTTTGCCTCAGGTTTTCCGGCAGTTATTTTTGTTGTTTCACTCATTCTTTATCAATTGTTTCCTTTCATGCCAATTTGTCAAATGTTGAGATTTGACCCCCATGCTGCCTTTATATGCGTTCCCTTGAGAATAGGGCAAAAATAGACCGAGAGACGAACGGCCTACCTGTACACTCCGTGTGTTATTGCTTTATTTCGCCATTCGCCCCAAAAAGGAAGGGTTAGGTGGAATTTAGAACATCTTTCTCGCCAGGGATGACCTACGGGAAAGTCCCGCAAGCATTTCTCGTATCCCCTCACGTCTTCTTTACGTCTTCTGCCATACCAAGTTCGGATCAACTCTCGAATGGCAAAGTATCTTTCCACGGCGTCCATATGGTCAGAAACTACCCTATCTAGTATTTCCTGAGAAATCTTATTAGTATAGGGTATCTTCTTCAGACCGAAATAGATGTGAGTACATGCCGCGTCAAATGCTTTGTAGTTGTCCAGCGCTTCCCATGGAAGATCCCACGGAGCAAGATTCAATTTTCCGGCTTTCAGGTTTTCCTCAAGTTGCCACACGGAAGGGCTTACCTGTGCAACGATGTGGTTATAGACGGCTTTCACTGCGCCTTCAATATATTTACATTCAGGTCCTGATATTAGTCGGCTTAATCCTCCTCCCCCATAGAGGATTTTATTCTCTTGCACCGACAAGGCATGATGGAGTTTCTCTTTGATTATCTTTGGTGTGAGCTTGGGGGGTAGAGTGAATTCCTCCTCTAACCAAGGTCTCTCCCCCTCTACCCGAGTCAGATACACATTCTCTCGTACGGTCGCACCTATCGAGTCACTCAGCTTTTGCTTCCAATTCTCTCTGGGTGTAATGTGTGAATCGTAGATCTCTATCAAATTAGGATGATCCTTTATATGAGAGAGGAACCCTGTTATGTCCGCCATGGCACTGTAAATGTCTGAAACATCCTTTGACCACCTAAAGGATGCGTATTGCTTCTCGAAAAAAGTCTTCAGCCTAGGATCTCCAAGAAACTGACTTTTCCCTTTTGTCACCAACTCTTCCGGAAGAAAGCCCAGAGGCTCTGCATCTTCAATAGAATCAATCCATTGCTCGATTGTCTCCCACCTGCGTGCGCTAAGACGGTTCAGGAGCGCGGTTAACACTGCAGCAAGTAAACTGCCCACGTGCGGAATGACTGTGATGAGAGAACTTTCCAGGGCATTGGTCGACATCTCGGTCTCCTTCTCACTCCGTACGAGGAACATCAACTCCCTTATTAGTGCTACAAAGGCGAATCTCAGATTACCAATGGATTCCGATAGTATGCGATCAGGATAGTCATCTTTCAACTCAAGTGTGAACATGTTCCATGCCGCTTTTCGTCTCTCGTCTACTTCCGCTGCCTTTTTTTTAGCCCCCTCCTCCTGGCGTCTGATCGCCAAACTTCTGTTCCCGGAAGCCTGTTGCACAACATGCGTCAGCTCATGAGCCAGAAGACGTTTTCCTGAAGAAGTCTCAGGCGAATATTCCCCAGAACCAAACACCACATTCTTTTCTGAAGTAAAAGCTTTGGCATTTATAGCTTCCGCCGTTTTGGACGCTTTACTATCTGCATGCACCCTCACCCCACTGAAATCATATCCAAATTTTGGTTCAAAATAATTTCTAACAGATTTAGACAGCGGTTGTCCACCTCCTTTTAATGAATTAATACTGGACTCAACACCAGGGGTTGCCATTGCTGCGTTTGAGCTATTTCCTTTGGTTTGAACCGGTTCTTCTTCCTCTTCAGGCTCCTCTTGCCGCTGGACAAGAGGGGTTATTTGTTCGGTAATCGGTTTTGGTTGAACCAGTTCCTCTTCTTCCTCTTCCTCTTCTTGTCTTTGTAACACAGGGTTTTCAGTAGAAAGTATTTTTGCCTGGATCGGTTCTTCTTCCTCTTCCTCTTCTTCTTCAGGTTCGGCTTGTCTTTGAACTAAAGGGGTTATC
>CAZQNI010000101.1:0-5926 GCA_964594255.1 uncultured bacterium
AGAAGAAAACTTAAAAAGATTGATTTTCCGTCTCTGCTTTTTATCGTAAAGAATGACGCAAGACTTATTAGATGGTTCCGACTGAAAAGAATTTTTTTGCTGATAATTCGTATTGGTTTCATAATATTGTTGATTTTGGCCGCCGCAAACTTAAAAATTCCTTTTGCTTTCTTCAGTCCGTTGGAGACCTTAATTGTCGATAAGTCTCCTTCAATGGGGCGAATCGAGATTAAGGGTAAAAAAACCTTGATTGTTCCTACCAGTTCAGGTATTCCTCAGTTCTTCTCATATCTAAAAAAACGACCCATTGGGATTTTGATCACCGATGCTCAAAGGAACGGCTTCAGAGAGATACTAAAAGAGGGTGAAAAATTTCCCGGAATAAGGATCAAAAAGGCATCTTTTCCGGAAGGTAATCTCGGAATAGTCGGTGCTTCCGCAGGTCCAACTTTTGAAGAAGAGAAATTTGTCATAAATTTCAAGATTTTGAATGAATATAAAGAGAAGAAAAAAACCAGACTAATATTAAAAACAGAAAGGAAAATACTTAAGGAAGAGAGTGAGATTTTAAAAGTCGGAGAGAACTTATTATCTTTTGAACTAAACTTACGAAAAGGTCTATATCAGCTATCCCTCGAGTTGGAAGACGAGAAAGGATTTGGTTTTGACAACAAATTTTATTTTGTAGTGAGCGTACAGAAGAAGAAAAACATTTGTATTCTCTCAGATGCTTATCCCGAGCGTCTGATAGCAGCTCTTTCGGCTTCTTACTTTGAGGTAAAGTGGGTCAAGGAGACTGCTGATGTAAGAGGGGATTTCTTTTTTGTATGCGACGTAAATGAAAAAGATGAGTTAGATTTGCTGCGAAACGCCAGTCCGGGAATTTTTTGTCTGCAGGGAGAAAAGAATACCTCGATTTCCAATAAAGTCCCCGATAGAATTTCAACCATTGTGGAGGGTTCTCCCCTTAACGGTTCATTACATCTAAAAAACTTAAGTGAAATTCCTGTAAGATATAATTGCTTGATAACCGAAGGTGAAACCCTTATGTATTTTGAAAACGGAGATCCTTTTATCAGCAAAATAAAAAACCATCTGATTCTCCCAATTTCACTTGAGAAAAACGATATATCTCTGCATCCTGTTTTTATACCCTTTCTTTTTAGTCTAATCAACTCTTTATCCGAAGGGACAAACAGCCGCAATATTTTATTGGACGAGCCATTAGAGATAAAAAGCTCAGCTGAGCCCCAAATAATCAGCCCTGAAGGAGATAAATATAAACCGTATAGAGTTGGTGAAAATAATTACATCTTTAAAGAAACAAAAGAATGCGGAATTTACAGGATAACTGACGGAAATACAATTATAGGATTAGCAGCGGTAAACACACATCCATCCGAGTCGAGACTTGAAAGCCTCTCCGATGAAGAGCTTAAATATATTTTCGGAGGAAAAGGTTTCGAAAATGGAGCTGTTTTCTTTCTTTTTATTGCCCTGTTATTTTTTGTTTTGTCTCTTTTTTTGGAAAGAAAAATTTAAGGTAGGTTTTCTGAAGAAAATTTTTAACTATATATTTCTTTTGTTCCCAGGTCGTTAGAATTTGTTCCCAGGTCATTAAGATCCAGTAAAGAATATATTTCTTTTTCGATTTCCTGCTCGATTAAACTTTCCAGGCTGCTTGTTTCTTCTTTTTCTTTGTTTTTTTCGTCCTTGATTTGAGCGCTTTCCAAGAGTAAGTAATGCAAAGGGGTGGTAATCGTTTTTTCGGGTTTTCTGCATTTAGATAGAATATCAATCTCGGCTTTCTCTAAAGACAAAATCTCTAATGCTGCTTCTGTACCGGTGCTCTTTTCGGTTTTGGCGCCAATCAAGGCCCCTTGCGAGAAATATAAAAAGCCCTTGTTTTCCTCATATTCGATTTCTAAAGTACAGGTTTTAGATTCCATTTCAATAAGTTGTAAAAAAGAGGGCAGAGAGAAACCCCTAATATGCCCTTCGGTTTCTGCATTAAGCCCTTCTAAGATTTTTTCTTCAAGCTCTTTAATATCAAAAGGTTTTTCAAGGTAAAGAAAAGCGCTGAATTTCTTAAGCCGTTCTTCTATCTGCGGTGTACCAAAAGAGGTCATGACGATTACCGGAATTCCCGGATGGTCTTTGCTCATGTAGGCAAGTAACTCGAGACCGTCCATTACCGGCATACCTATATCCGTTACCACTAAATTAATTTCGCTGGAATTGAGTATATCCGCTGCAAGTTTTCCGTTTTCCGCGATATGGACCTTAAGCTTGCCTTTATACTCACTGGAAAGATACGACTTAATCGACTCTAACGTCGGTTTAAAGTCGTCGACTATCAATATCTCTTTCATTGTTTATTTAATATTACAAAAATCGTTCCAAAACTAAGAACCTGCGCCACAAGCGCATAAATTCGAAATTTATCAAAATTGCGTAAATCTTTTATTGCTTTAGTATATTAAATTTTACTTATTGGTTTTAGTTGATATTGTTAAGTATGGGGTTTGAGTGAATTAACTTAATTTTTTTGTTTTTTTCGTGGTTCGAGTGATATAAGGAATTTTTTTTGTTGCATTGTAAAGATTTTTTGTTAAATTGAATATTATGATTTTCTTAGGTTATCTGTGCGCAATAGTCATATTTTCTTCAACTAATGATGTTACCTGGCCGCTTACGGAGAAAAAGGGTCTGCTTTCGTCTTTTGGGGAATGGAGGGAAGGGCATCTTCATGCCGGTATAGACCTTCCGACGGTAAGAATAGGTGAAGAAGTTTATTCGGTTGTTGGAGGTTCGGTAGTGAGAGTAAAGACTTCTCCGTGGGGTTACGGGAAAGTTGTATATATAAAAAGTTGGACGGGAGAAACTTATGTTTATGCTCATCTTTCCGATTTCTTTTCGGATTTACGAAAGATAGTAAGAAAAGAGCAGTTGAGAAAAGGTTCTTATGAGGTAGAGATTTGGTTTAAGGAAGGAGAAATCCAGGTTAAAGAGGGGGATATAATAGCGTACACCGGCCGTTCAGGATGTTATGATCCTCACCTCCATTTTGAATTGAGAGATGAAAACAGTAATCCGATTGATCCTTTCATGAGGGGTTATACTGTTCCCGACACCGTTTCTCCTGTTATTAAAGCTGTCCGTCTTGTCCCTTTAGATGAATCTTCCAGGGTTTTTGGATCCCATATAGGGAAGGTTTTTATGGCTGCCGCAGATACAATTTCGGTTTTTATTGAAGGAAGAGCAGGTATAGAGATAGAAACTGTTGATATGGTTAATACGCGTTCCGGTCGTCTCGGACCTAAACAAATCAAGTTGTATAAAAACAATTTACTTATAAGAAGAGAATTTGTAGATAGATTTTCTTACTCAAACTATAAGGATTCCAGGTTTCTTTTTGATTTTGAATATCGAATGAGAACAGGAAGAAAATTCAGGAGGTTGTTTACTGTTCGAGGCAACGGGTTTCCCTTTTATGAAGGAGGGGATGGAATTATAACCGGAGAAGATAGAGGAAATTATTCGATTGAGGTCTATGATGGATCAGGGAATATTAGCCGTTTAGTTATTGCTTTACAGGATTCACTAAGAAACGAGAAAATCGAGTCAATTGATCTGAGCAACAATAAAATACTTTTCGAAACAAATGGTTTTCAGGTTTATGGGAAATGGTATGATTTGAGAAAAACCAGGGATTTTCTGAAATCCGGAGATTCGATTGCAATCTGGAATTTTAAAAAGAAAAATTTTCAAAAATTGCTTTCTCCGGATGGTATGTGTCGGATAAATCTTACCTCGGGGGAGGTCATTAATACAAAGTTAATTGCAGTTAAAGTAGGCTATTCGGAAGTAAAAACCTGGAGCTGGGAGCCGCCTGTGCCTTTTAAGAAAAAAGTCAAAATTAAAATAAAAGTTCCCCCAAAGAGTAGGTTCTTTTCTATCTACGAGAAAAATGGGTTGGGATGGAGTTTTTGTTCTTCTAAAAGAGAAGGGGGATATCTGGTGGATTTTATAGATCATTTGGGCACTTTTGGTTTAATTGAAGACTCGGTTGCTCCGGAAGTTTCTTTAAGTAGTAAATATTTTTCCTTTAAGATCCCTCTTCGGATTAATGTTTTGGATTCTCTGGCGGGAGTCGATTTTTACTCTATCAAAACTTTTATTGATGACAAGCAAAACGTTTTTAGATATGACCCTCAGGAAAAGAGATTGATTTTTGAACATTCGGAGGAGATTTCAAAGGGTAAACATGAATTAAAACTTATCCTAAGTGATAGGCAGGGAAACAAAACCTCGAATGTATGGGAGATTGTGAAGAATTGAATGGATAATATCCATTCAATTCTTGAGTCGTGAGTCATGCGTCAAGAATTAAGAATTTTGAATTTAGAATTTTGAATTAAAACAATAAATACTCTGTGTCCTCTGTGAGTTTTTTGTTTCTCTGTGCCCTCTGTGTTTCAAAATTTGGCGGGGTGGCGGCTCTTGACAACAAAGTTTTTTAGTGTATCCTAATTTTTAACGGAGGATTGATGTTAACTGTTGAAAAAATCGGTGGAGTTTCGATGTCTAAATTCCAGGGCGTACTGAAAAATATAATTATTGGTAATCGGAAAGAAGGAGATTACTACAACAGGATTTTTGTTGTTTCTGCTTACGCGAATGTAACCAATTGGCTTCTGGAACATAAGAAGTCAGGCGAGCCCGGTGTTTATGCCAAATTTGTGAAGCAGGAAAATTATGATAGAGCCCTGGAGGAAGTGCTGGAGAAATTATTGAAAATAAACAGGGATTTTATTGATATTGGATTGGATCTTGAAATTGCCGATAATTTTATAAAAAATCGCATTCAGGAAGCCAGGAATTATTTGCATAATATGGCTAATGTTTTAGCTTCGGGTTATCTTGATAAGAACAGTATTTTGCTTGCAGCGCGTGAAGTTTTGGCTTCTATAGGAGAGGCTCATGCGGCTTTCAACTCGGTAAATATTCTTGAGAATAATAATATCCATTCTACTTTCGTTGATTTATGCGGTTTTGAAGATTCCGAATTGTTGAGTATCGATGAACGAATACATAAAAAATTAAAAGGAATAGATTTTTCTAAGACTTTGGCTGTTGTTACCGGATATACTAAAGGGACGGAAGGCATTATGAGGGAATTCGATAGAGGATATTCCGAGATTACTTTCAGCAAGGTCGCAGTTGAGGTTGGAGCTGCGGAGGCTGTTATTCATAAGGAATTTCATCTCTCTTCTGCTGACCCTAAAGTCGTGGGCGAAGGTAAAGCTATTCCCGTTGGGTTTACGAATTTTAACGTGGCAGATCAACTTGCAGATATAGGTATGGAAGCGATCCATCCGAAGGCGTCTAAACCAATAGAGATGTCAGGAATAAATATCAGGATAAAAAGCACTTTTGAGCCCGAGCACGAAGGAACCCTTATTTCAAAAGATTATGTGGGTGAGAAGTCAAGAGTGGAAGTAATATCCGGCAGTGATAAAGTGGTTGTTGTGGAAGTCCATGATCCTCTTATGGTGGGTGAAGTCGGAGCTGACCTTGAGATAATGAAAATTCTTAAAAAATATAGAGTTAGTTATATTTTGAAAGCAACGGACGCAAACAGCATATCTATGGTAATATGGGAGAAAGATTTAAGTGACGAGTTAGTGAAAGAGTTGAAAGAGAAATACTATAGAATTACCGTTAAAAAAGTGGCTGTTTTGTGTGTGGTTGGAACCAATATCGCAAGTCCGGGGATTCTTGAGCGGACTACGAAATTATTGGCGGATAATAAGGTTAATGTTGAGTGTGTTTCGCAATCTTTGCAACAGGTTAATATGCAGTTTGTAATCAATAGAAAAGATTATAATAAAGCTGTGATTGCCTTAAATGATGCGCTTTGCGT
>CAZQNI010000102.1:0-5906 GCA_964594255.1 uncultured bacterium
GATAAAGAATATCGGAGTTAAAAATAAAAGGTAATCCGCCGGGATTATAATAAATATTCGTAACTTCTCCTCCGATATAAGTATTTCCCCTGCCGATATTCGCCGCCCCTGCACCGAGTGAGAGTAAATCAAGCTGAACGTAGGAAAGAAGCGAGCAAGGGAGAAATAGCAACAAAAAAAGCATTGTAAACTGTAAATTAGAAATTTTAAATTTTAAATTTTCCATTTTTCCTCCTTAATGTTTAATAGCACGCAGATTGACTCAGATATACGCAGATTGCCTCCCATCCCCATCTTAATTCTTGTCCTTTTTTAAAACAACTTAAAATAAAATCCTGTTTATCTGCGTTTATCGGCATATCATTTATTTCCTTAAATTATCGAAAGCCTTACGCTTTATTTCGGGCTTTGACCCAAAGTTCAAAAGTAACCCGACTTCAATGTCTGTAGCCTTCAAATAATTTAATAACTGAGCTTCATGTTCTTTTAATAATATCTTTGCGGCTTTAATTTCTACTATTACACTATTATCAACTAAGATATCAGCGAAGTATTCACCCACTATTTGAGTTTTATATTCAACTTTTACCGGAATCTGAGTATTAGCATTAATTCCAGCTTTACTAAATTCAATCATCATAGCATTCTCGTAAACCTTTTCTAAAAAACCATAGCCCAGTTCATTATAGACTTTATAAAAAATTTCTATAATTTTATCTGCCAGATTTTTATGTTTAAAAACTCGAGCTTTCATATCATTTTTTTAATTAAAACAAAATAAAATTCTGTAAATCTGCGTTCATCTGCGTCCCATTCATTTTCCTTCCCTAAAATCATCGTTTATAAACGATGATCTTCGTTCTCTCCTCATCTTTTTCCGCTCCGTCTTTAACTCGTGCGAGCACGTTATAAACTCCATTACGTACTTCTTCGCCGTCCTGGTTTCTTCCGTTCCAGGTTACTTCATTTATTCCCGCGAAACCGGTTATAGCGGTTTCCCAGAGTAAAGTACCTGTAAGAGAGTATATTCTTATTTCTATTTCGCAGTCCCTGTTTACCACAACTCTTATATTAGAAAATTCCCTGTCCGGATTACACGGATTAGGATAGGGAACACATTCCTGAATTGAAAGAGCTTCCTGGCGGGTCATACCTCTGCTTGAAAGAACAGGGAAACGAACGGAGAATGGTAATCTCAAGACCTGAACCCTATCGTTATTCATGTCCGCGACATATATCCTTTCATGATTAACCGCGATTCCTTCCGGTTTATTAAATTCTCCGCATCCTTTACCTTTCTTACCGTAACTGAACAGATGATTACCAAATGAATCGAAACATCTTATTCTATCGTTGTTTCTATCAACTACCCATATATATCCGCGATAATCTACTTCTACATCCGATGGTTTATTAAATCCCGTGATTTCCATAAGTATATTTCCGTCTAAGTCATACTTTCTAACCAAATCGCTATTTATCAGGCATGTATAGACATTTCCCTGTTTATCGAACGATATCCCTTCAGGATGATGATAGCAGCGCAATTTTTTATCCGTTATGTTTATTTCTGTTATTTTGTTGAAGAGTGAATCGTATATGATAACCTTATCTGCGGTCTGATCCGCGACACCGATAAGAATAGACGCCTGCTGACTGCTGTCGGCTTGCAGCCTTACTGCATCAACACCATCAGGACCTTTTAAGTGTTCTATTGAACGTAAATATTGCCTTCCCTGGTCGAATTCCGTGATTTCTTTTCTTACCTGTTCCGATATAAGGATATTATTCCAGGGTGTAACCGCTACATCATTCGGTACGTATCTATCCGGTATTTCGTATATAAAAGTGCCGAACGGATCGAATTTTTTAACCATATCCTTACATCGTAGTTTCTTGCCTCCTTCTCTATCGGTCGCGTAAATATTTCCCTCGTTATCGTAATCGACACCTTCGGGCTTATGCAGAGGTATATCGAACTCGCAGATAAGACCTCCTTTCCAGAGAATTACCTCATCGATTCCTTCATTCCCGACAAGATCGGTTGCTCTAAGTCTGATAGTTAAGACATTTCCTGATATATCGGAAACGTCTAATTTTCCTAATATTGAGTCTTCGATCTCTTCATTTGATACGGTTATTATATTCCAGTCTGCAGGACTCTGACCTTCGCCGTATTCAAGGATGAATTCCTTGAAGTGTTTATCAGTCGCCGTTCCTATTATGGTTATTTCGTCACTAACCATCGTGGAATCGAGAGGGGAGAGGATTATCGCAAGAGGTTTTGTATTATCCAGTTCATAATATTTGGAATTAGCCGGCTCTTCGTTTAAAACGTTATCTTGAGCGCTATAATCCACTTTATAGCTTCTGTCTTCACCCGATATTGTGAACATGGTGCTGTCTCCCTCAGTTGTAGCCGTGAACTGTGCGCTGTCGGTTGAAAGCTCTGTGACTGTATATTCCAGTTCCTTTACGCCGGATGCAACACTGTTTGAGAGTGGGTCTTCCCCGGTTAAAATAAGAGGTGTATTTGAAGTGATAAGCGTTCGCTGTAAGCTGTCAGCTGGAAATTCATAGTTCGGTGTACCTGTGGCGAGCTGGGAGAGAGGTGAAGTCTCATCGACCCGCAGTTCCTTTGAATTGATATCTTCTCTATTTCCCGCTTTATCGATAGAATAATATTCGACCACGTGAATTCCTTCGTCCGTTAAATTGAATTCTTCGCCTGAATGTACGTTCCACGCAGTTCCATCTATACGGTAATAAGTCGTATCGACTCCCGATATATCATCACTTACCTCAAAACTGAGGGGTGTCCCGGAGGTGATATAAAGCTGTGAGCTGTCAGCTGGCGGCTGATAGCTGGGAACTCCGGGTATGAGGGTGGTAACCGGCGGTTCACAATCGAGAGCAACAACAGTATCCTTTTCTGATTCGGTGTTTCCGAGGTTATCTTCCGAATAATAGGAAATTATATATCTGTAATGCGGGGGAGTGTAAGGTATATTAAAACTACCCATTATTTCCATCCATGGCTGTAATGTATCACCTGTAAGTGTAGAAACCGCGTAGAAAGAATGTGCAACTCCGCATGTATCTTGTGCCTCGATACTAATATCTGTCTCAGGCGAAATATAAAGAGTATCATTATACATCTTTTTTGGGTTTCCAAAAACGAGATAAGATAATGGAGCAGAATTATCTACTGTCAATTCTTTGGTTTTTATTTCTTCTTTATTTCCTAAGTTATCGATCGAGTAATACTCAAGAATATGAGTTCCTTCATCAGCCAGGGTGAATTCTTCTCCGGTATAAGTACTCCAAGTACCACTGTTAATGCGGTAATAAGTCGTGTCGACACCGCAGCCTTCCTCAACTGTTTCTAAGGTGAGGGGGGTCCGGGAGGTTATATATAGGGGTTCGCCGGTAAGAGGATATAGAGGAGTGCCGATATTGAGGGAGGTCACAGGTGACGTATTATCTACGATTAACCCCTTCGATTTGACTTCTTCTCTGTTTCTTGCTATATCTACCGAATAATACTCAACGATATTGGTTCCTTCGGTACTTATATTAAACACATCGTCATAAACATTCCATGTACCGCTATTGATACGATAGTAAACCGTATCCAGACCCGAAGCGACCCCATTCACAATCGGATCCTCTGCTGTTATTGACAGCGGGGTGGTGGTGGTAATGTACAGCGGTAAGCTGTCAGCGGTCAGCGGAAAACGGGGTGTGCCGATGTGAAGGTCGGATACCGGTTCCGTGTTATCGATTTTCAAATTAACTTCGATCGGATTTAAATCGGTCGATGAAGTATTCCAGTTGTTTCCCGCTTTATCCTCTGCTCTTATATCAAGAGTATATTCACCGTCTTCAACGCTTTCACTATCCCACAAGCCTTCATATACGCCGTTAAGCGAGTCTCCCTCTTCTCTTGTAATCTCATTATATGAAAGGCCATCTATTCCGTATTCAACTTTTTTGACTCCGCTGACATCATCCGTAACCCTTGCTCCTACTTCCATGTTTTTCGAATAATATTCATCTTCGACAGGAGATAGTATCTCCGTTATAAGAGGTGATGTAACGTCCAGTATCGTTATATTATCTATACCAACTCCTGTGTTTTCTCCTTCTGCCTCAATAATAAACGAAACAAGATAATCTCTCGTAGCGTAATACTTTCCGCTTCCCATTCTTAAGGTATCGTAGTATGTCGAGTCCATCATTATTGAAAGAGGAGTTGTTACTGTATCTTTTTCTTCTTTTGTGACCGGATCTATCACGTTTGTTATTGCGTATCCGTTGATATCTATATTGCCTGTATTTGTCACCCATCTTGCGACATCAAAGTATTCTCCCCATTCGACACTTTCCTGAATCACGTTTATTCCTCCCACAAGAACAACAGACTCTGATAAAGTAAACCAAAGAGAGTCCCGAGAGAGAACAGAGCCGTCGTCGTTATTGAAAAGAATACCTTTTATCCTATATTCACCCGGAAGGTATGCTTCTGTGTTCCAGAAATTCTTCCTGCTTACAACCTCATCCAGAGAAAGACCGAATGAATGCGAATACCTTTCCAGGGTGTCATTATCAGGTGAAATAACGGCAATTTCAAGTGATGTTTCATCAAAAAGGTAATTCGGGGAGTTATTTTTCGCGGTTGAATTTATCTCGACGTTTTCATATGATTTATAGGAGGATTTATTACTAAACAGGGAAAGAATCGCGGAAATCTCAGGAATGATATCAAAATCATCCTCATCCCTGGCTCTCAGTCTATCTCCCTGGCTTGCTTCTCCCAGAACGTTATATGTACCCCAGAGGGTTCTCTGTGTATTCCAGAGAATTAATGTATCTTTTACTTCATGCGGTTCCAAAGTTGTATTAAATGTTGAAATCAACTCATCTTTTTCTTTAATCTTTAAATCAACTATCAAATCGATTGAATTTTCACCGTTATTTTCTATTACTATCATCACTCCAACGCTGTCATAAGCGCCGTATTCATCCTTATCCGCTGCAACCGAGAGAATAATGGGTGAAGGACCAATACTTATAGCTTTACTCATTGTGTTATTATCTTCAGATAATTCTTCTATTAAATTATCGGGGTCCGCGTATAGTTCTATATCGTGGATGCCGGGCTGTCCGTATGTATCCCATTCCAGTTCTAGCGGTATTGTTTCTCCTGTTTTAAGACTATCATTTATGACCTCACTGCCTATTAGACTTCCGTCCGATGAGAAGTTTACCCTGAAACTGGATACAGGAGTACCTGTGTTGTGGATTAACCCCGTTATATTTACCATATCTCCTTCCATCGGATCGGAAGGTAAGAATTCTATATCCTCTACGGTTAAATCGGGTAAAGTCGGGTGTGTTATTTCCACAGTCGTCATCAGGCGGTTATTATTCTCGTTTGACTCTTCTACAATATCCTCCGCGTCGACCCATGCCCAGATAGTATTAATACCCGGATATCCTTCTGAATGCCATTTGATCTCTATCGAGGTATTTTCATTAGGCCCAAGCGAAGGAACAGAAACTTCATTTATAAGTTCTCCGTTTTCAGGTATTCCGAGGAAGAATTTTATTTGGTTTTCTCCACAGGGAAGTGAACTCTCATTTTTTACGTCAGCAGTTATACTTACCGTATCTCCTTCTACTGCAGTCTGGGGTACGGGTGTTAGACCTGTTATCAGTAAATCGGGAGCGGAGACAGTTGTAATCCTGCGGTAGGTAACAAATTCATTTCCCGCTTTATCGTAAGTCTTAAGTCTAAGTGTGGAAACACCCGAAGGAAGAGCGGCTATATCGATAGAACCGAGAACATCCTCGACAATAAATATAACACCCTCTGATATTAAATCCCAACTTGTAGGATTTTC
>CAZQNI010000103.1:0-5786 GCA_964594255.1 uncultured bacterium
CGATTGAACGAGCGGTAATCCTGTGTCAGGATCAAACTATACTTGCGGAACATTTGCCGGAGAGGACAAGTAGAAGCGAGGAACTCGAACCTTCAAATATTCTTGAATACGATGCGGCAAAAGATTCTTTTGAAAAAAAGTACCTTAGAAACTTATTAAAACAGACAGAAGGAAACGTTACTGATGCATCAAGAATAGCTCAAATGACCAGACAGAATATTTATCTTAAACTAAAGAAGTACGAGATCAATCCCAAGGTTTATTATCCAAGAGAATGAAGGAGGTATCATGAAAAAAGTTTTTTGTGTATTATTTCTTGTATTGTTAGTTAAATGTGCTTCTCCTGGAGACATAAATATATTATCCGCAGAGGCGACCGGCACATCACGAGATTCTCAGCTTGCTATAGATAAAGCTAAAATGGATGCGAGAGTCGAAATGACTCAGCAGCTCAACGCGTATGTTCAGGCTCTTATAAAAAAATTCGATGAAGAAGTGGGAATAACGGAAGACTCGGAACTCCTTGGTTTGTATGCAAAAACGAGCAAAATTGTCGTTGATCAATCTTTAGTGGGTTCTCATATAAAGAAAAAAGACGTGAAGCAGGACGGCGATATATACAGGGCAACTGTTGTAATGGAAGCCCCTCTCGGTCAGGCAAGGAAACGTCTTCTCGAACAGATAAAAGCCAGTGATGAAATTTATCAAAGATTTTCGAATTCCGAATCTTTTAAAGAACTCGAAGAAGAAATAGGAAAAGAAGCAGAATAGAAGGCAGATAAACGTATATTTTATTATTATTCTAATTCTAAATTTTTCGCAACTTAACGTATTAAAATCACTTTTTGGTTCACAACTGCCGGTCCAGCCTTTATTCTTCTGAAATAAATGCCGGTTTCAAGATTTTCTTTTATTGTAAACTGATGCTGCCCGGGAGAAATGTTTTTTTCTACTTGCGAAAAAACCTGTCTGCCTAAAGACACTATTTTAAAGTTAGGTATTAGAATTACTTTTAATGAATCAATAGAGAATCTACGGTTTCTCTTTCCATAGGAGCGACTTCTTTCTCTGTGATATATTCCTTTTTTGTTCTTACGCTAACTTTCGCGCTATTTTCATCTCTTTTTTTACTGTACCTAACGCATATAGAAGAAGATATGTCGATATCTTCAGGATTCTGACTATTTTTAAGTAAGGCGATAGGGCTTCCGAATCCCACTCCCTCGATGAGTAAGTCTTCATCACCTGCAAGAGTTTCGATTATTTGATTTTCTTTCTCGTCTCTTCCTACGATTAACTTGGCTCCGCTTTTAAGTCTGAAATGACGCCCGAAATGAAGTAATTGTAACTCAAGGGAGCTATCTTCATTATGTTCAAATGCATCGCCTAATCTAATTGAAAAGTCAAGGTCTGCGAGGCAGCACCCGCCGCCGGGAGAGGGGTATTCCGTTATACCTAATTCCCGAGCCAGTGCAATCTGAGGTTTTCTGTTTCTGCCTTCAAGAGCGTAAAGATTTTCTCTTTTAACCCAACCTTTTTCTTCGGGTATGGTGGGGGAAAATAGTTTGGCAGAAAGAGGGCGTAAGAGAAGTCCTTCGACACCGGCTTTTTTTTCTATTAATTCCATGCTGTGCTTTCTTTGACTCATCGGACGTTGACCAAGAACTTCACCGCTAACTAGGAAAAACGCTCCAATTTCTTCCATAAAAAATCGTGCCTTTTTCATTATAAAAATCTTACAATCGATACACGGATTCATATTTTTTCCGTACCCATGTTTGGGACTTTTTACCATCTCTATATAGTCTCTTTCTCCGTGAAAAATTTCTATTGGAATATTTAGTTTGCGAGCAACTTTTACGGCCCTTATTTGCTTTTCTTCTTCAATATAATAAAAAGGTAAAACAAAATAAAAAGCAGTAACTTCTATTTGCTGAAGCTGAATGATTTTTGTAGCTAATATACTGTCCAGTCCGCCGGAAAATAAACTTACAGCCTTTATATTACCGCTAACAGGTTTTTTTTGTTTATTTTGTAATAACATCTCATTTAATTTTACCAATCATTGAATATTAAATATTAAAATTTAAAAAGCAAAATGAATAAAAACACACAGAGCCCCCCTCTCTCCACCCCGGATTTTTTTACCACGGAGAGCACAGAGTTTTTATTTGTTTTTTTCTCTGTGTTCTCAGTGTTTTTTTCTTTTTTAACACAATCATTTCTCTGTGTCCTCTGTGGTTAATGTTTTTTTCTTTTTGAATTTTGATTTGTCATTTTCCATTTTGATATTTGATTTTTGCATTTTGAAGGCTTTGTCTCTCTGCATTTTTTGCTATTTCTTAATCGTTCCGCCGCCCACAAGTACGTCATCCTGATAAAAAACGACTGCCTGACCGGGTGTTATTGCGCTTTGAGGTTCTTTGAATTTAACCAAAACAGTATTGTCTTTATTTGGGTAAACAAAAGCTTTTGCTTCCATATGGCGATATCGTATCCTGGCCTTCACTTCAAGCTTTTTGTCAAGATCTTCGATCGAGATCCAATTAAGTTTATCCGCAAATAATTCATCTTTAAAAAGAGCTTCTTTCTCTCCTAAAACAATTGAATTATTGGTTTTGTCGATACGGGTGACGTATAGAGGTAATCCTTTTGCTATTCCAAGCCCTCTTCTCTGTCCTATTGTGTAGTATTGTATTCCTCTATGTTCTCCTAAAATATTACCTTTTGTATCAATAAAATTACCTGGTTTTCCTTTTCCTTTGAACAGGGTTGATATATCTCCCGAAAAAAAATCCTGGCTTTCTTTTTTTTCTTTTACAGGCAGATTCATTTCTTTTGCGAGTTTTCTAACTTTCTTCTTTGTGTAATCTCCAAGGGGGAAAATACATTTTGCTATCTGTTCCTGTGATAATGAATAAAGAAAATAGGATTGATCTTTTTCTTTGTCTCGTGCTTTTAGTAGAAGATGACGATCTTTTTCTTTATCGAATTTATTCCTTACGTAATGACCCGTAGCTACCCTGTCAAACTTGATACCCAAATCATTTGCCTTGTCCAAAAGTACGCTTAATTTTACCGTTTTATTGCATAAAACGCATGGATTGGGTGTTTTACCGGAAAGGTATTCATCTACAACATAGTCAAGAACAATATCGCGGTATTCTTTACACAGGTCGATAACGGACAATGGGAATCCAAGGTGGGCGGCGACTTTTTTCGCGTCTTCTATATCCTCCCACGCTCCGGGTCCGTAACAAGCATGGGAACTCCCGGTATAATTTGTGCATTCTTCTCCGTCCCAGATTTTCATTGTGACCCCTATTACATCAAAACCTTTTTTCTTAAGAAGAGCGCACGTGACAGATGAATCCACGCCTCCGCTCATTGCAACCAGAACTTTTTCTTTAGACATATCTTAACATTTTTTCCAAAGCTTTCCTTGATGCGCTTATAATATCGACGTTAAGAGTTATTTCATGTTTTTCTTCTTTTAAAGCTAAATACACGTCTTTCTGGCGAGTTAATTTCATATCCGAACAAATTATTGTCTTTCCTGCCGTAAAAAACTCTTTTTCCGGGTTTTCTTTTTTTAATCTATACAATATCCCTTCTTCGGTTCCTATTAGAAAACTTGTTGCTCGAGATTTTCTGGCAAACTTGATCATTCCGGAAGTTGACAAAACCTCATCCGTGAGATCTATTACTTCCTCTCTGCACTCAGGATGTACTAAAAGTAAAGCTTCCGGGAATTTCTTTTTTGCCGAGAGAACTTCTTCTTCTGATATGCTGTCATGAGCATAGCAGAACCCATCCCAGAGTATAATTTTTTTATCTACGAATCGTTTGACATACGCCCCGAGATTTCTATCAGGTATGAATATAATTTCATCCGATTCGATATTCTCAACGACTTTAACCGCATTAGCCGAAGTACAGCAGACGTCGCTTAGGGCTTTTACGTCGGCATTAGTATTGACGTATGAAACCACCTTTGCGTTCGGGTGTTTCTTGCGCAAATTCAACACATCATCCGGGGTTACCATATTTGCCATAGGGCATCCAGCTTCTTCTCTTGGCATTAAAACTTTCTTCTCCGGAGAGAGAATCTTTGCGGTTTCAGCCATAAATCTAACACCGCAAAAAACAATTATCTCAGCGTCAGTGTTATTTGCTTTTCTTGACAGATCCAGTGAATCGCCGAGGTAATCTGCTATTTCCTGAACTTCGCCCCGCTGATAATTATGAACCAGTATTACGGCATTCTTTTTATCTTTTAACTCTTTTATTTTTTCGGCATAATTCATTTTTTAATTTAAATCTTTATATTTCCTTCCGTATTTTCTACTTTAAATAAACGCCCAAAAGTAATATTACTCCCATAAAAAAAATTAGAAAAGCTCCTCCAAAAGAAAAAATTCTTTGAATGATAAAGCTTAGTTTGCTTCTTTTTAATAAAATCTTTTTAAAATTGTTTTTGGCAAGGATGGTTAAAATACCGACGGACGAAATAGTGGTTGCCATGCCCAAAGCCATGAAAATCGTAGAAATTATCCCAATTTTTAATACTCCCAATGATAACGAAAAAAGCAGTACGATCGTAGCTCCCGTACAGGGAATTAACCCTACGGCAAAGGAAAAGGGAATTACACTCTGAAGGGGTTCAATTTTTTTATCTTTAATGTTTTTTCTCCTTTTAATGTCATATATATTTTTTATTAACAAAAATAAACCTATACCAACTATTAAGCTATAGCTTATTATCTTAATTGTTCTGCTCATACTCTCAATGTTATGTAAGTAAGCTTTTTTAATGGTAAAATATAGGATTAATACCAGGCTTAGCGCCGAAAAGGCATGCAAGAAACCTATTATGCACCCCACGATGATTCCTTTTTTGATATTTGTCTCTTCTGACAGGAAATATGAAAAGGTTAAAGTTTTACCGTGTCCAGGTCCAAGTGCATGAACTGCTCCATAAATAAATGTAATAAATATTATAAAAAAAAGTAATTTGGCTGATTTTGTTTCTTTTATTTTTTTAGTTAATTCAGTTAAGCGTTTATTTAATGAACGCTGGATAAGAGCTATTTTGCCGATGAGCTTCTGGGCAAAACGCGGATATCGTAGCGTTTTTTTTCTTTCTTCCCTTTCGGAAGTTGATTTTCCTTTTGACAAAAAAGGATTATCCTGTGCTATAAGCGAATTAAGAATAAAAAACAAACTAATCAGAACGAAAAATTTTCTCATGGTTTCTTACGGAATTTTATTTTTAAAGCTTCCGGGATTATTTGTCCGTAATAATAAGCATTTTCTTCATCTTCGATAATTCCATGGCTAAGCTCTACTTTTGAGGTGTCCTCAAAAGAGTAAGGGTTTTGCGATGCCCATAGTATCTGAACAAAGTAAGTCGGATCATAAACTACTATTGTTACTTCCTGGTTTCCTTGAAAGGCGGTTACTTCGCACGGAAGAAAAAACTCATAAACCATTATTCCACTATCAATCTTGGCATGAAAATCTTCGAATTCTTTTATTCTGAATCGCTGCCCGTTTATGGTTATATCGGTAAAATAATTATGTTCTTTGAGATTGGAGAAAGCTCCGCTCACCACCCCCTTGATTTCCTTTTCATTGAATTTGCCGTCTGCATCAAGGTCGAATTCCCGTATTATTGTACTGCTGAACATCTCATCAAAGATCCATTCATGTTTAAAACCTGAAAGCCCTTTATCGTCAAAAATCACCGAGATTCTATTGTCAATAAAAACATGAGGATGAGCCAG
>CAZQNI010000104.1:0-5721 GCA_964594255.1 uncultured bacterium
CCACAGTGGAACGAGGGTTACGAGAAAGTTTTCTTTGTTCTATTGAAATTGTGGGAGACAGGTTCGTTATCGATTGAACCTCCGGTTTATCCATAACCCCTAAGAACTGCCTTGCATAAGCTGACAGCGACTCAACATATCTCCTCTGCCCTTCTGCGTATATAGTATCGAAGGCAAGCGAAGATTTGCCCGAACCGGAAATACCGGTTATAATCACCAACTCATCACGCGGTATATCAACATCTATTCCCTTTAAGTTATGAATAGACGCTTTCTTGATCTCAATATTTTTTTTCATATTCGGATATTATCCGTGAGACCTCTTTTGGATCAGCTTTGCCGGAAGTTTTTTTCATCACTTGACCGACGAAGAATCCGATTAGCTTTCTTTCCCCGCTTTTTAAACGAGTTAATTCATTCGGATTCTCATCTAAAACTTCCCGTACAACTTTCTCTAAAGCATCTGAATCTGATATTTGGGTAAGATTTTTTTCTTTCACTATTTGCTTCGGCGCTCTTTTTGTTCTTACCATTTCTGCGAGCACTTCCGCTCCCGCGTTCCTTGAAATTTCACCATTTAGAACCATTTCTATCATCTCGGCAAAAGAAGCTGCGGATATATCAGGTTCCCCAAAACTCCTGTAATCTCTAAGTATCCATTTACTTACTTCTATGGGTTCATTGATTATCTTTAAGATCTCTTCAAACAAAAGAGAAGCAGTAGAGGAATTTGAGATTATTTTTGCGTCTTCCTTGCCAAGTCCAAGAGAGATATATTTTTCTTTTTTCTTTCCGGGTAATTCCCCAAGAGTAGCTTTTATTTCCTCTATCCATTTCTTATCCAAAAGGAGAGGGGGCAGGTCCGGTTCAGGGAAATATCTGTAATCGGAAGATTCCTCTTTCGACCGAGCCACCCAGGTATTGTGAGTTTCCTCGGAATAATGTATTGTAGCCTGTTCAACCACTCCGCCTTTTTCGAGAATTCCTATTTGCCGGTCAATTTCGGATGAAAGAGATTTTTTAACTGCTTTAAAAGAATTAAGGTTTTTTACCTCGGTTCTGGTTCCGAGTTTTCCTTCAACTTTACTGACGGATATATTCGGTTCGCACCTGAATTCAGCCCTTGCCATTACCGCATCAGAGATGTTCTCGAATTGTAATATTTTCTGCAAAGTTTTAAGGTAGGCGACCGCCATATCCGGTGAATTTATATCGGGTTCCGTCACGATTTCTATTAAAGGTACACCGGATCTGTTGTAGTCGATAAGAGATTTATCCTCTTCGTGTATTGATTTTGCGGACTCTTCTTCAAGGTGCACCCTTTTTATTCTTATTTCCTTACCTTCTACTGAAATTTTCCCCGAAGTTGCGATTGGAAATCTGTATTGAGTAATCTGGTAACCCTTGGGTAAATCAGGATAAAAATAATTCTTTCGTGCAAAAATAGATTTTGTATGAATTTTGCAGCTCAGAGCAAGACCGGCTTTTATAGCGAGTTCCACAGCTTTTTTATTTAGGGAAGGGAGAACTCCAGGGAGCCCGAGGCAAACAGAACAAACATTTGTGTTGGCATCCTCTCCGAAACTCACCGGACAGCCGCAGAATAATTTTGTTGTAGTTTTAAGCTGAGCGTGTACCTCGACGCCAATTGTAGGTTTGTAGTCAGCCATCTTGAACTTCCTTTAAAAATCCTTCAAATGGTGCAATTTTTTCTACGAGTCGAACAATGGAAAGAATCCCTATTTCATCAAAAGGTTTTCCGATTATCTGGTATCCGATGGGAAGCTTTCCGATCATCCCCGCAGGTGCGACTACCGCGGGAAGGCCTGCCAAATTAGCCCCGGCAGTCATTCTATCTGGCACATGCATTCTTATAGGATCATCGGTTCTTTCTCCTATAGGAAAAGCGGGTGTGGGTGTTGCTGGAGTTAAAAGGTAATCTACTTCTTTAAAAACATCTTCGAATTCCTGAGTTATCAATCTTCTAATAAGGTCCGCTCTTTCGTAGTATTCTGCAATGGCTTCCGATGAAAGAACGAATGTACCCACAAGGATTCTTCTTTTGACTTCCGGAAGGAATCCTTCGTTTCTGCATTTTCTTATTGTGTCGTGAAAGTTTTCTCCGTTCTTTCGCAGGCCGTATCTGACTCCATCGTATCTTGCCAGGTTCGAAGAGGCTTCGGCATATGAAAGAACCTGATAAGTTGGTATAATATAGCCGGTAGTGGGCAGGGATACAGATTTGAAAGATATGCCTTCTTTTTCGATTTTACTTTTAATTTCCATAACAGTGGAGTGAACTTCCATATCTATTTGCTTGAAGTACTCCTCAGGTATACCAATTGTTATGTTTTTTGGAGTCTCGTTTATTTTACTGTAATCATCAATTTCCTTTTTTGAGGAAGTCGAATCTTTGGGGTCATAGCCGGCTATAACTTCAAGCATAATTCCGACATCTACGGCACTTCTTCCTATAATTCCAATCTGATCCAGGGACGACCCAAAAGCAACGAGACCATACCTTGAGACTCTTCCGTAGGTTGGTTTTAATCCGACCAATCCGCAGTAAGAGGCAGGCTGGCGTACCGAACCGCCAGTGTCGGATCCGAGTGAAATAACAGCGCTCCCCGAAGCTACAGCCGCAGCAGAACCGCCGCTCGAACCACCCGGGACTTTTGTCTCATCAAAAGGGTTTTTAGTGGGTCCATAGTAAGATCTCTCGGTTGAAGAGCCCATTCCAAATTCATCAAGGTTGGTTTTCCCTATAAAAATTCCTCCGTTTTTCTCGATTCTCTCGATCACAGTAGCTGAAAAGGGCGGAATAAATCCATTTAAAACATTAGAAGCGCAGGTTGTAGGGACACCTTTTATATTTATGTTATCCTTAATTGCAATTGGTATACCCCTTAATTTGCCTTTTGTCTCTTTCTTTAATCCTTTTCTTGCTAACTCCTCGGTCACCGTTATATAAGCGTTAAGAGACGGGTTTATTTTTTTAAGACAACTTTCAAAAAGACTAATGGGTGTTATTTTCTGTTTTTTGAATAGCTCCCGATATTCAAGAATCGTCTTCATTTACCATCCTGTTTATTGTAAAATGATTTTTGTATGGATCTTTAGCGTTTGACAAAACTTCTTCTACCGACAGAGGTTTTTCCTTTTTATCATTTCTTAAAGGGAGGGCTTCGGAACGTCGGTGTGTAGTATTTGGGTTTTGGCGTACCTCAACTTCCTGAATTTGTCTAATGTATTTGATAATTTTATTCAGATCTTCCTGAAGTTTTTTTTCTTCTTCCCTGTCCAGCTCGATATTTGCGAGTTTAGAAAGATGTTTAATATCAACTTCTTTCATCGAAAAACCTCCGCTTAATTTTTTTTGTCGTGCCGTTAAATGATATCAATAATTTATCTCCATCTACTATATCCAATATCTCTCCTCTGCCAAATATCGGATGATTTACCCACTTGCTATTATTTTTATTATCTTTTAAAATATATCGCTTCTTCTCGTTTACGCCAGGTGCATAATTTTCCAGGTTTTCGATAGACCCGGGAGGCAATTCCTTTAAGAATGGTGAGGGGAGAATACGTCTTCCGCTGCCCCATCCTGCTCCGTGTGTTAAGAAATACGACAAAAATAATTTCTTCCGTGCTCTTGTTATTCCTACATAAAAAAGACGCCGTTCTTCTTCTGTGTTGCCTTCCTTAATACTTCTATAATGAGGTAGAAGCCCTTCTCCTATTCCGACTATGAAAACTACGTCGAATTCAAGTCCTTTTGTGTTATGCAGAGTCATTAAATTAACGGAATCTGTCCGATTCCAGCTATCGATATCGGTTTTCAATCCCACTTCGGTCAGATATTCTTCCGGTGAATACTTCCCCGAACTCTCAGTAAATTCATAAGCTGCCGATAGCAACTCCTGAATATTTTCGATTCTACTTTCTGATTCAATCGTATCCATTTCTTTAAAAATATCCACATATCCGGTTTTCTCTACTACTGATACTATAAGTTCATCGATACGCTTTATTTCTTCAAGAGATTTTATAAGATTTACAAAATTCGCGATTGGCTGTTCTTGCTCGGCTAGCTTACATGAGGCTTCCCAGAGAGAAATGTTTTCTTCCTTTGCTTTCATTTCTATTATTTCTCTCGTTATTTTGCCAATACCTCTTCTCGGAGTGTTTAAAATCCTAAAGAAGGAAATTGTATCCTTTTTGTTAACTATGAATTTTACATAAGATAAAATATCCTTTATTTCTTTTCGCTGATAAAACTTTACTCCTCCTACGATTACGTATGGAATGTTTTCTTTCAAGAGGGCGTCTTCTATTGCTCTTGATTGAGCGTTTGTTCTGTAAGCAATAAGGATATCCTTCTTATTGTATTTTCCCAGTTCTTTTTTTAAAAGTTTTATGAGTCTGGCGGCTTCTTCTTTCTCTGAAAGAGCCGAAAAAAGAGTTATCTTTTCTCCCTCTTCCTGTTTAGTCCAGAGGGTTTTCCCTTTTCTCAAGCGATTGTTTTTAACCACGGTAGAGGCTACTTCAAGAATTCTCTTTGTAGATCTATAATTTCTTTCGAGTTTGTAAACTTTTGAGTCTGGAAAATCATCTTCGAAGTCAAGAATGTTGTTTATGTCCGCACCCCTGAATCCGTATATCGATTGGTCATCATCACCCACAACAAAGACATCTTTATATCTCTCCGACAATTTTTTTAGTATCTGATATTGTGAGGGATTTGTATCCTGATATTCATCAACCAATTTGTATCTGAACCTATCATTTAATTTCTTTCTTATTTCTTTGTTGGAATCAAGAAGTGTGTAGAAATTGAATAAAAGATCGTCAAAATCCATCGCGTCATTTTCTTTAAGCCGTATTTGATATTCCTGATAGATATTCTTAATCAGTTCTGTTTTATAATTGTAGGGTTTGAATTCGTATTCATCGATAAGTCTGTTCTTGAGATTTGAGATAGTCCGGTGAACATAATAAAAATCAAGAGTTTTTTCTCCTATATCGGAATCTCTTATAATATTTTTGATTAGATTATGTTGATCCTGAGTATCGTAAATAACAAAATTCCTCGAATATGTCGTGTAGGAAGCGAATTCGCGTAATAATCGAGCACATATTGAGTGGAACGTTCCCATCCAGATTCCTTTTGTCGAACTCCTTACCAATGAATATAGACGCTCTTTCATCTCATCGGCCGCTTTATTTGTAAAAGTTACTGCAAGGATATTATAGGGTTTTACGTCTTTTTGCTCTAAAAGGTAAGCGATCCTGTAAGTTATAACTCTTGTTTTGCCACTTCCGGCCCCTGCTAATACAAGAGCGGGGCCGGAAGTGTGCGTAACTGCTTTTTCCTGTTCTTCGTTAAGATTTTTCTTTAAGCTCAATTATAAAAAATCAAGAAGCCAAATCTATGCAGTTATCCCGTTATTCTACCGAGAGTACTTTAAATTCAATTCTTCTGTTCTGGCTTCTGCCATCGCGAGTTGTATTGGAAGCTACGGGCTGGTATTCTCCGTATCCTCTTGCACTAAGGCGGCTAGCAGCTATTCCTCTTTGTATGAGGTAGTTTCTGACCGATTGAGCTCTTCTTTCGGATAAGCCCTGATTGTAAGCTTCACCCCCCACTGAATCTGTATGTCCTCCTATCTCAACTTTAACGTTTTCGTTTGCCTTTAAAACCTGTACAACTTGATCTAA
>CAZQNI010000105.1:0-5708 GCA_964594255.1 uncultured bacterium
AAGATGAGTAAGATAAGAGTTTATCCGGATTCAATTTTACATGAAAGGGCAAAGGAAGTTAAGGATTTCTCCAATATTCACCATCTGGTTGAGAGAATGCTTAAGACTATGCGTGACGAAGAAGGTCTTGGACTTGCCGCCAATCAGATAGGAGTGGCAAGCCAGGTTTTGGTCGGCAGATCGGATGAAGAAAAAGGACAAATAGTTCTGGTAAATCCGATAATTGTTAAGGCTGACGGTGAGGATGTGATGGGTGAGGGATGTCTTTCTGTCCCTGTGGCAACTGTCGATATTCCTCGAGCAGAAGTTCTTGTTGTTAGAGGATTTGATGCGGACGGTAAAGAAGTAGAGTATAAAGTGAAAGGGCTTATTGCCAGGATGGTTCAGCACGAAATAGACCATCTTAATGGAGTGTTAATAATAGATTACCTCTCTAAGGTAGATTTGTTGAAATATCAGATGGAATATGGCAAGAAGGAAGAGGAGGAGAAATGAAGAAAGATTTTATTTCAATGAGTGATATAGATAGAGTAACATTTCTGGAAATTATCAGAGATGCTTGTATACTGAAAGAGGAAAGAGAAAAAGCAATGGAAAAAACCCCCCTTAAGGGTAAGGTGCTTGCCATGCTTTTTGAGAAACCGTCTCTCCGGACCCGGTTTACATTCCAAACCGGTATTTATGAGCTTGGAGGTATGGGGATTTATTTTGCTCCTTCTGATATTGATATTGGGAAAAGAGAAAGCGTGGAAGATATCGCGAAGAATCTTTCCAGGTGGGCTTCGGGAATAATGGCGAGAACTTTTGAGCACTCGACCGTTACGGGTCTTGCGGAGCATGCGAGTGTACCCGTTATAAACGGTCTTTCGAATCTGGAACATCCGTGTCAGATACTCGCTGATTTTCAAACAATATACGAGAAGAAAGGAAAACTTGAGAATGTTAAATTAGCGTTCATTGGCGATGGTAACAACGTCTGTAATTCGATGCTTTTGGCTTCGGGGCTTATGGGCGTTGATTTCAGAGTTGCCCATCCGGAAGGGTATGAGCCCAATAAAGAAATTTTAGAGGAAGCTAAAAAATTAGCCAGCACTTCGGGTGGCTCGATAACTATAACAAACGACCCCAAGGAAGCTGCGGATGGGGTTGACGTTATTTATACTGACGTCTGGGCTTCGATGGGTTTTAAACACGAAGCGGAAGAACGAAGAAAAGCTTTTGCGTCTTTTCAGGTTAATGAAGAGGTTGTCTTCTGTGCTGATAAGGATTATATCTTTATGCATTGTTTGCCTGCGATAAGAGGAGAAGAGGTCACCTCTGAGGTTATAGACGGACCTAATTCGGTGGTTTTCGATCAGGCGGAAAACCGTCTGCACTCTCAGAAAGCTTTGATGTTGAAGTTGATGAGGTGAAAATACAGTAACCACAGATTACACAGATTAACACAAGATTTTTTTGTTTTGCCCATTCCCACCGAGAATTAGCCACGGATTTGCACGGATAAACACAGAAAAAAACTAAATTTTCGTTGTTTAAAACCCACCACACCACATCAAAAATTATTTACCAAAAATAATACAAATATTTTTTTGTTTTGATTCACTACTCGGGACTCAATTAATTCTTGACTGAACGGAGTAATTATATAGATTAGAATATGAAACGAAGGATACGTATAATATTACTAATTTTATTAAGCATCGGGATGCTTTGTCCGTTCTATCTCGTATGTCAAATGTTGCCTGCTTACAAGATGCTATTCGGCTGTCTTTTTCGCACAGATATGTCTCATATAATAATGCGTTTTATTCTTTATGGAGTACTGGCATGGTTGGTATTATCTGTATTTTCGGATAGAAAACCGCCAATTTCTTGGTTTATTGTGATTTTAAGTGTTTTGAGCATAGCTGTGACTCAAGAAGTAATGCAGTTGTTAACAGGACAAGGACCCGCAGGATGGGATGATGTTTTTGATGTCCTTGTCGATATGAGCGGGGCTGTCATTGGAATTAGTGTTTTTAGGTGGAGGTGGGGTAGAGAAAAGCAAGACGTCAAGAAAATGTAAAAATTAAATATTAAAATGTAAAGTTATAACCAAGAATTCGGAAACCAGGAGCCAGAAGTCAGAATCGCATCACCACTCCAAATAAGAGGAACAACAAATTGTACGAATAACACGAATACTTTTTTGGTTTTTGAATCTATGGGAAAGGATAATTTTGCATTTAAATATGTCATTTTGCTTTTTGATTTTTAATATTTAATTTATAATTGGATAGGATTATATAAGTATATAGAATAAAGCTTTTGCCTATAGTAGCAAATTACTAAATTCGCCTATGTAAGATATAGGGTTTTTCGATAATTTTTATACTTGACATTTATGGTTTAAATGGATAAAATATAAAAGTAAAAAGATTTTTTGTTGAAGGAGGTTTGGAAATGTCGGGTCCGGATGCCGAATTAGTTCTCGGGAAAATTTTTGAAAAGGCTATTGAGACTAAGAGAAGAGTAGGACAGATTTACCGGCAGTTTGCTCGATTGTTTTCTCATATACCTGAGGTTGAAGATTTTTGGAGAAAGATGAATATAAATCAAATCACGCATGCGGATTGGTTAAAAGAAATCAAAGAATCTTTAACAGAAGAACAAATACTTTCTTTGCCACAGGTTGAATTAGTTTTAAAAACGCATTCTATTAAAAATTTATTTGATAAACATTCGAAAAAAGAAATTGGGAACCTTCATGATGCTTATGAGGTTGCCCATGAGATCGAATCTTCTGAAGTAAATAACCTTTTTAAAATGCTTTCCAGTGAATTTATTTCTTCTGAGAAGAGGAAAAATTTTATACTCGCTGAAATAGATGAGCACCGGAGACAAATAATGGGTTTGCCCGAAAAGTTTGAGGGTGTAATGAAAGATATAAAAGTAGGAGGTACTTGAGTAAAAGATTAAATTAAGATTTTAATTTTTGCGGTTATGAATTTTCTTAATTCAATTCTAATATTAAAAGTTGCTGGAAATGTAACTAACGTTTTTCCATATTTTCCAGAACATTACTTCAGTACCGTATTGATTTAGGTTTTCCCCAAAAAATAGGAGCTGAAAGATGAAAAATCTATATGTTAAAAATATTCTAAAAATACCTCTTATTCTTATTTTTATCACTTGTGATAAGTTTATAGATAATAATAAATCAGGTTATCCGATTACCCCTGTTTCGTTTACAAATGTGAAATTAACTGATACTTTCTGGTCGAGGCGTATCGAAACCAATAGAACCGTTACGATACCGTTTGGTTTTGAGAAATGCGAAAATGAAGGAAGGATAAGAAATTTTGCCAGAGCAGGTGGATTATTAGAAGGAGAGTACGAGGGAAAGATGCCTTTTGATGACACTGATGTTTATAAAATAATAGAGGGGGCATCGTATTCCTTGGCTGTCTATCATGATTCCGAGTTAGAACAATATATCGATGGTCTTATCGAAAAAATTGCCGCAGCACAAGAAGATGACGGATATCTTTGTACATGGAAAACATTAAATCCGGATACAACTCCCGCATGGTGGGTAGAGCCGGGGCCTCGCTGGCACAATCTTGGTGCGAGTCATGAATTATATAATTCGGGTCATATGTATGAGGCGGCAGTTGCTCATTATCTGGCTACGGATAAAAAGAATTTCTTGAATGTTGCTTTGAAGAATGCAGATTTGATTACAAAAACCTTTGGTCCCGGGAAAAAGCTCGAAGTGCCCGGGCATCAAATTATCGAAACAGGTCTTATTAAGCTATATCTGGTAACAAAAAATAAAGAATATCTTGATATGGCGAAATTCTTTTTAGACCAGAGAGGTAATGCCGAAGGACATGAACTTTATGGCTCGTACAGTCAGGACCATAAGCCTGTAAAACAACAGGATGAAGCTGTCGGACATGCTGTACGTGCTGTTTATATGTATTCGGGTATGGCAGATATCGCTGGAATCATGAATGATTCTTCTTACCTAAAAGCAGTTGATAAGATTTGGGAAAATGTCGTTTCTAAAAAATTATATATTACCGGGGGAATAGGTGCGCGGCACGATAGAGAGTCGTTTGGGGATAATTATGAATTGCCGAATTTGACTTCTTATAATGAAACCTGTGCCGCGATAGGCAATATTTATTGGAATCATAGAATGTTTTTACTCCACGGTGAAGCAAAATATATAGATGTTTTGGAACGTACTCTTTATAATGGAATGATTTCTGGTGTTTCATTAAAGGGTAATTCATTTTTTTATCCGAATTGCCTTGAGTCAGATGGAAAATATGAGTTTAATATGGGTTCTCTAACCAGAAAACCGTGGTTTGACTGTTCTTGCTGTCCGACAAACGTTATTCGTTTTATCCCCTCAGTGCCTAATTATATCTATGCCCACAGAGGCGATTCATTATATGTAAATCTCTTTGTTACAAGTGAGGCTAATGTAGAAATGAGAAATGTCAGGCTAAATATCTATCAGGAAACTGAATACCCCTGGGATGGAAAGGTTAAAATTATAATAAATCCGGAAAAGGATGAAATTTTTACTGTAAATATACGTATTCCCGGATGGGCTCTGAAAAAATTGGTGCCAGGTGATTTGTATCGTTATTTAAAAACCAATAATGAAAAGATTACTCTAAAAGTAAATGACGAAGTTCTCGATTTTAACATGAACAGAGGATTTACTAGTATTACACGTAGATGGTCAAAAGGGGATATAATCGAACTCTATCTGCCTATGCCTGTTCGCAGGGTTTTGGCGCATGATAGAGTTAAAAGTAACCGTAATAAAGTTGCTTTAATTCGGGGTCCTATTGTATATTGTGCCGAGTGGGCAGATAATGGTATTAGCGTTCTTGATATGGTGATACCCGATAATGCGGAAATTAAGGCTGAATACAGGGAAGATTTATTGGATGGGGTGGTTGTAGTTAAAGGCAATGTATCAGATAAAAAAGGCAGGAAAGCAGAATTGGTTGCCATACCTTACTATGCATGGTCTCATCGTGGTCCGGGAGAAATGGCTGTGTGGTTGTTGAGGAAATAATTGTTTCTGAAATCTTTTAATTTAAAAATATGAAATTCGAGATAAAACAAATAGGAATAATCCGCAGTCCATACAAGACTAAAGAAGAGTGTCCGATTCAAGGGAACGTAAGGCCTGAAGGAAAAGGTCGGGTTGAAGTTTTTAGTGAATATGCGGAAGCCCTGGAAACGATTGAAACTTTTTCACATATAATGTTGTTTTTTATACTCGATAGGTCCGGTGAGGTTAAATTATCCCGACCAACTTTCCTGGATGATGCTCCGCATGGGGTCTTCTCGTCCCGTCATCCCTGCAGACCGAACGGGATTGGTTTTTCTATAGTACGATTAGAAAAAAGGGATGAAAATATTTTGTATGTGAGTGGGATAGATATGCTAGATAACACACCGCTTATTGATATCAAACCATATGTACCTAGGTTTGATTGTTTTGTAGATGCGAGTGATGGATGGATTGAAGAAAAAGAATTTCGCCCCAAACCGAAAGGAAGAGAATAGGTATTAGGTTTTAGATCTTAGGTTTTAGTTAACAAAAAAAATTATTTTTTTCTCTGTGTCCTCTGTGTGAGAATTATTTTTTTTGTGTTTTTTCCTAAAAAGAGTACTTGACATTTTTATTTTTTTTCGTA
>CAZQNI010000106.1:0-5691 GCA_964594255.1 uncultured bacterium
AACCCGCGATTCAAAACTCTGCCGCTTCTATAATACTTGTTCATAATCATCCCTCAGGCGACCCGACTCCGAGTAATGACGATATAAAAATGACAGAGAGAATAATTGAAGCCGGAAAAATCATGGGAATAGAAATCGACGACCATGTTATTATTGCGGACGGAGCGTTCGCCAGCCTCCGAAGTGACCTCAAAACATCGGGATTGTGGAGGTAAACATAGCTCTCGGCTGACAGCTCACAGCTTTCGGCTAAAAAATAACAAAAAACTTTGTGTCTTAGTGCCTTCGCGGCTAATTTTTCCTTGACTTTTATTGTATGTTGGGTTATTAATTAATTACTATGGGTAAAACGTTGTTAAAGGTTGACGCGTATAGTATTGCTGAAGAATGCGCTAAACTTCTGAAAGATGAATATGGAGCCAAAAAGGTTTACCTGATTGGTTCATTGGCAGATGAGGAAAGATACACAGAGTATTCAGATATTGACTTAGCAGTAGTTGGACTTTCCCCCTCTTCATATTTCAAAGCCTTGGCCACTTTAATGCGCCGGTATTTTTCTTTGACAAAAATCGATCTTATTCCCTTTGAAGATTGCGGTAAAGAATTCCAGGAGAAAATAATCAATTATGGAGAGGTTCTAATTGACTGATAAGCACTTAAATGTGTTGAAAGCAGACATAAATAGAGAGATAAAGAACCTGCGGGAATTAGAATTGGAAATGAAAGATATCCTGAAAGAAGTGGAAGATTCTCCGAGAAAGATGGAAATGAGAGCAATGGGAAGTATTTTACATGATTTTTACTGTGCCGTTGAAAGGATTTTTGAAAGAATCGGGAGTAATGTTGACGGAGAATTGCCGCAAGGTAGTGATTGGCATGTACAATTGTTGGAGAGAATGGCTATTCCAATCGACGGGATTCGACAATCGGTTATTAAAAATAAATCTCTGGAAAATTTGAGGCAAATATTGGCTTTTAGGCATATTTTTAGGAATGTTTATGGTTTTGAATTAAAATGGGAAAGGTTTCGACATCTTGTTAATAAATTACCTGAAGTTACAGAAAGATTTGAGGAAGATATAACAAATTTTTTGTCTTCTTTATAGCTTTAGTTCTCTTAAAGTTTCGAGTATAAACAGGGTCAAGCATTGAAATGTGAAAAGGGGGAGGGGTGCGGAGTGTCGAGTACCGAGTGCTGAGTTTTAAACAAAAATAAATTCTTTGTGATCTTTGTGGTTCAATTGGCACTTGACAAATGCCTCTTTTATGCATATTAATACATATAATATTACATATATTAAGGAGGAGTAAATGAGAACCACATTGAATATAAAAGATGAGCTTGTAAAAAAGGCGTCCAGTTTAACCGGGGTAAAAGAGAAAACATCTTTGGTTAACTTAGGGCTTGAAGCTTTGATTTCTCTGGAAAGTGGCAAGAGACTCGCAAAATTGGGTGGGACAGAGAAAAAGCTTAAGGTAATACCGAGAAGAAGTTCGGAAGAAAATTAAGAAATGGTTCTTGTCGATACTTCTGTTTGGGTTTCCCATCTTCGAGATGGAGATTCTTTGCTAGAAAATTTGCTGAATCGTGGTATGGTAGTATCGCATCCTTTTGTTGTCGGCGAGCTTGCCTGCGGGAATTTGAAAAAACGTTCGGAAATACTTACATTACTCAACGCTCTGCCTTTTGCAAAAATGGCAACTCACGAAGAGGTAATGGAATTTATCGATTTGCGTCAACTGATGGGTAAGGGTTTGGGTTATGTCGATGTTCATCTTCTTTCTTCGGCAATGTTAAGTGAAACTCCTATTTTAACTTACGACCGAAAACTTCGTGGTACAGCTGCTAAACTTAATATAAATTATAAGAAATAGTATTTTATATAGGTAAATTATTTTAATGACAAAATGAGGAGGGGCTATGAAAAATTTTATTAAAATTACTTTTATATTACTTGTTTTTTTCTTTGTGATCACCAATGTATTCGCACAAACTCCAATGAAAAGAATAGAAGAGAAAGAAAGGTTTAATCCTGAATTTAGTACATCGAGTAGTAAACTCAGGGCGGATTCTCTTAATTGTGAGCTTGTCGGCGGGTGGTTCAGTGGTCCCTGTTTTTCGGCTTTTGTTGATGTCACAAAAGATACGCTCGCATTTATAGGAGATGGTCGTTATCTCAGGATACTTAATGTGTCGGATCCTTCAAGTCCCACCACTGTCGGTAAGGTCAGATGTCCCAGAGTAGTTAAAGATATCTATGTGAAGGATACCTTTGCTTATGTTGCTGACTACGAGGACAACTCGGACTATCTGGGAACCTTTAGTATAATAAACATATCTGACCTGACAAATCCGGTACTAATTGGATCCTATGAGACGAGGAAAGAATGCAAAGGTGTATACGTAGTTGACAGTCTAGCCTATGTTTTGGACAAGGTATATGGCCTCCGTATAATAAACATATCCGACCCGACAAATCCGGTACAGATTGGGTTCTTTGGTGCCCCAGGCGCTGAAGACGTTCAGGTTGTCGACACTCTTGCCTATATTGCAGATATAGTAGCTGGTCTTCGTATAATAGACGTATCTGATCCCACTAATCCGGCGCAAGTTGGGTCCTATGATCACCCGGGTGGATATGTTCAGGGTATCCATGTGGTTGACAGTTTAGCGTATGTTGCGGATTGGGATGGTGGTCTTCGCATAATAAAAGTAAATGACCCGGTTCATCCGACACAAATTGGCTTCTACGAGACTTGGGGTCTTGCCACCGATGTCCAAGTTGTTGACAGTCTTGTCTATATTGCAGATAATGGAAATGGTCTTCTCGTATTAAACGCGTCCGATCCCACGACTATATTACCTGTTGGGCATTATGATACAGAAGGTGATTCCTATGACGTCTACGTGGTTAATGGTTTAGCCTATGTTGCAGATGTTGGTGGTCTTTATATAATAAACTCATCCGATCCCAGGAATCTAGAGGAAAGCGCATATTATAATACGTGGGCTAATGCCCGTAGCGTCCATGTGGCTGACAATCTTGCCTATGTTCCCGATGGCGGAGATGGTGTTCGCATTGTGGATATATCCGACCCGACAAATCCGGAAGAAATTGGATTTTATGATACGGATGGTTCAGCCCGGGGCATACAGGTGGTTGGAGATTTTGGCTATGTTGCGTATGGTGGATATGGCCTTCACATAATAGGTGTATTCAATCCTGTACTTCCACCGTACTTTGGGTCCTGTGATACAGAGGGTAATGCCTTTGATGTTCACGTGATTGACAGTTTGGTCTATATCGCGGATTGGCAGGGTGGTATTCGTATAATAAACGCATCCGAGCTGACTAATCCTACAGAAATTGGTCACTATGCTACAAAAGATTCTGCTCGCAGTGTCTACGTTATTGACAGTTTAGCCTATGTTGCAGCCAGGGATAGTGGTCTTCGCATAATAAATGTTGCCGATCCGGTAAATCCGGAAGAAATTGGGTTCTATGATACGGAGGGTAACAGCCGGGACATCTACGTGATTGACAGTTTGGCCTATGTTGCCGATGGCGGAAATGGTCTTCGCATAATAAATGTTGTCGACCCGAGAAATCCGGAAGAAATTGGGTTCTATGATACGGATGGTCATGCCTGGGGCATTCATGTAATCGGCCGTCTTGCCTATGTTGCAGATGGCGATGCACTACGCGTAATAAATGCATTCGACCCCATTAATCCTGTAGAAACTGGTTTTTATCAAACAGTTGATGAGGTCCGGGGCGTCTACGTAATTGACAGTCTTGCCTTTGTTGCAGATAACAGAGATGGTCTTTACATTATAAATTATATGGGTCCTATTCCGGGTATTCCTGAAATAGGCATTTCAGATTCGCTGCATAATTTTGGTGATGTATCGGTGGTTGATTCATCTGATTGGTTTTTTGACATATACAGTGAGGGAGGAGATACTCTTGAAATAGACAGTTTGACCAACTCCCTTTCAGTTTACACTGTGCTTACACAATTTCCACAGTACGTCCCACCCCGGGATACTTTTAGAGTAAATGTAAGATTTAAACCGGATACTATGAGAATCTATGATGACACAATATTTGCCTATAATAACGATTCTAATAATTCGCCGGAACAAATTTTACTGACGGGGAGAGGTGCAGATCTCAGTCCACCCGTCATCGAATCGACGACTGTGTGGAAAGATACAATTTATGCCGGTCCTTTTGAAATAAGAACAAAAGTTTCAGATACACTATCTGGCGTAGATTCTACTTTGCTATATTACATGAGAGCGGAGGATCCCGACTGGGTTCGTACTTTAATGAATGTCGTGGCTGGATGGCATATTGATACGATTCCTCAGGTCTCAAATTATAATGATACGTTGAAGTATTACATATTATCTATTGATAGTGCTTCTCCAGCTAATATTTCTACCGATCCCGAGGACGCACCCGATAATTACTACTCCTTTATTTCAAATGTCAGTGGTATTGAAGAATCTTTACCTGATACATTTTCCTTTTCAGTAAGATCTTACATGAAGGATCAAGTTATCTTTAGTTTTTCTGTACCGGAGAAGAGTACAATTGTCCTGGAGATTTATGATGTAATAGGTAGAATTGTTTCTACTCCTGTTGATGGTAAATATTCTAGGGGTTTTTATGAGGTAAAATTCCGTCCAGAAGCGAGAGGTGTGTATTTCTACATTTTGAAGTCTTCATTAGGTGATAGAAGGGGGAAAATTGTTATCTTTTAGGTTGCGAATATAAACGGGGTCAAACCGTGAAATTGTGACTAACGGACCAACAATATATAATATAAAAGGAGGTTATAAAATGAAAAAACTATATCGTTCTAAGAAGTACCGCCAGATTGCCGGAGTTTGTGGGGGATTGGGCGAGTATTTTAATATCGATCCGATAATTTTTCGCATGATATTTATTGCACTATTCTTCAGTGGGGGTTCGGGTATAATAATTTATATCCTTATGTGGATTTTTGTTCCGGCTAAACGTTAGATTCTTCGAATTAAAGTTGAATAGTGAAGTAGCAAAATAGTAAAATAGCTCCCATTTACTCAATTCGCAATTTTCCCATTTTTCGATTTTTCTATATACGGTTTCCCGTCTGCGGTCATCGGTCTTTTTTTGGTAACCGAGTAAAAGACTAACTGATAATTACTAACAACAAATTTCTATTTTAATATTACGAGTTTTTTTGTTACCTTTGAATTACCCCTTTCCATGCTTAATAAGTAAATTCCTGTTGGCACTTTTTCTTCATATTTGTTTTTCCCGTTCCAACTTACTGTATGATAGCCGGCTTTTTTGTTCTCCCGTACCAGTGTCTTTACCAATTTTCCTGAGAGGTCGTAAATTTTCAGTGAGACTTTGGAATCAACCGGTACTTCATATCTTATAGTTACATCTCTGTTCATCGGATTCGGATACGCCTCAAAGTAGATATTCTGAGCGTTATCGAATAAATCCTTTTCTTTTACTCCTCCTGTACTCGAATACTTAATCGTCGCATAATCATATTCGGTACCCGTGTTATAACTTCCTCCTGTAACATATACATTACCATTTTTATCTAATGCAATCGCATATGCTTTATCGATATCATTAGCCGGTCCATCATATCTCTGGATCCACGCAGTATCACCCGAAGAGGTGT
>CAZQNI010000107.1:0-5686 GCA_964594255.1 uncultured bacterium
AAAATCTATAAAATTATTATCGGAATATTTCTATCCTGAACCAACAGCTACAGGAAAATTAATGGCTCAACTTGCAGACGAGTTGAGTAAAAAAGGATTTAACGTGGAAGTCTACACCCGTCAACCTAATCAGAGAGTAAAAAGCAAGGTGAAGCTTCCCGGTAAAGAGATTTATAATGGTGTTAAAATTAACCGATTGTCATGCATTCAATTAGATAAAGAAAATTTATTATTTAGAATAATTAACTGGCTCTCGTTTTTATTTCATCTACTTATTAGTTTATCTTTAAAGAGTAGTAAGGATATCTTGCTTATTGTAACCAATCCTCCGATTTTGCCATTTGTAGGTCTATTTTTTAATGTCGTAAGAGGCCAACGATTTATTCCCATAATATATGATATCTATCCTGATATTGCAGTTGCACTTGGAGTGGTGGAAGAAAACGGGTTTTTTGTAAAGTTATGGAAAAGGTTAAATAATGTACTATACAGAAGAGCTTCCAGGATTGTTGTGATCAGTAATCAAATGAAGCAAACGATAATAGACTATACTAAAGCGAACTCTTTTGAATCAAAAATTGAAGTGATATATAACTGGGAAAACCCGGAGTTTATAAAACCTCTTAAGAAGGAAGACAATACTTTTGCAATGAAAAACGGATATAATGAGGTTTTGACCGTTCTATATTCCGGAAATTTTGGATTATACAATGATTTATGTACTATACTTTACGCTGCAGAAAGAGTGCGAAAATTACCTATAAGATTCGTTTTTATAGGCGACGGAGCCCAGAAGAAAAAATTGAAGAAAATTGTTCGAGATAAAGGTTTGAAAAATGTGGACTTCCATCCTTACCAGCCATTTGACAAACTCCCTCTGACTTTAACCTGTGCAGATATTTCTGTAGTATCGGAAGACAGAAGGGTAAATGGACTCTGCTCTTCCAGCAAGCTCTACAGTTCTCTTGCAAGCGGACAGGCAGTACTCGCTCTGGTGAATAAAGATTCAGACATAGCCGATACAACAAGGCGCTGCAATTGTGGCTTTATAGTTGATCAGGGGTATGTTCATCAGGTGGTAAATCACTTGAAGTTCTACCTTGACAACAGGGATGAGTTGAAGAAAATGGGTAAGAGAGCACGAAAGCATTTTGAGGAACATTATACAATTAAGCATTCCATAGAAAAATATGTGAAGATGTTGAAAGAGGTGTAGTTATATTAACTGTCCTTGTTTGAGTTTTTGAGATTGTGTTTTTCTGCATGGTTAAAAAATGGTGGGCGTAACCTACTCTTGACAATTCGATTAATTTGAGGTAGTCTACAGTTTAAATGGTAAAGCGTATTGCCTTTATACATGAGGAAGTAGATCCATACAGAATTCCATTCTTCGAGAAACTTAATAGAAGTAGATATATAAAACCTACCGTCTTCTATTGCGAGAAAGCGCATCCCTATAGAGGAGGAGAGTTGGATTTGGGGAAGAGTTCCCAATTCTCCGAAATACTTTCGGGAAGCCAGGTTAAGATTCCTTATCTCAAAAAAGAGATGAAATGTAATCCCTGTATATGGAGGAAACTTTCCGAAGGGAACTTTGATTATGTTGCGGTAGGAGGATACTATCATATTACGATGCTTTTAGCTATTCTCTGGGCACTCATCCATTCTGTTCCCTATACAATAATTTCAGAGAGCCATTTGCTAAATCCGAGAAGCAGATGGAAATCTTTGCTGAAAAGGTTGTTTCTCCCTTTTATTATCAAGCACGCCGATTTTTTACTACCCCTGGGAAAATTTCAGGCAGAATATCTTATCCATTACGGTGCAAAAGTGAAAGATATATACTATTTTCCCAATACCCCTGATGTCGATTTTTTTATAGTTGAATCGAATAAATACAGGGACAGAAAGAACGAATTAAAAAAAGAATTGGGTATAAAAAGTCAATATATCGTCCTCTACGTAGGACGTTTAACGGAAGAAAAAGGTTTATTTACACTTCTCAGAGCATTTAAGGAAATCGAAAGCAGTTATGATAACGTAACCCTTTTAATCATCGGAGAAGGTAAATTAAGAGACGATTTAGAAAAATTCACACGTAAAAAAGATATATACAATGTTCGTTTTGAAGGATTTGTAGAAAACAAAGAGCTCCCCAGTTACTATGCTATAGCGGATATCTTCGTGCTGCCTTCCCGGAATGAACCATGGGGAGTTGTAACAACAGAGGCAATGGCTTGTGCTCTCCCTCTTATTCTTTCCGATAAAGTAGGATGTCGGGAAGATCTTCTAAAAGCAGGTAAAAATGGATTCTGCTTTGAAAATGATAAACCTCTTCAACTCGCCTCTTATATTGAAAGATTTCTTGAAAATCCCATAAGTATAAAAAAGATGGGTAACAATTCAAGAAATATAATAAAAAAATTCGATTATTCCTATTGTGAGAAGAATTTGAGAAATGCTTTGAGTAGGAGGTAAGGAGTTCTGACTTATCCTGCTATCTCAGAAGCAAGAACTTATCGGTAAGCATACTGTCTTGGTAATGGAAGCGATAAAAATATATTCCGTTGGATATATAATGACCTTTTGAGTTTTCTGTATCCCAGCAAATAGAATGAGAACCTTTTTCGTACTTTTTATCCGCCAATTCTACAATCATCCTTCCGGTAAGGTCAAAAATACCAAGTTTTATTCTTTCTTCCCGTGGGAGATAAAAAGTGAAACGAATTTTATTTGGGGAAATGTTTCTGTCTATTGTACAACTTGGTAAGCCAGGATACTCATTTACGGGTATGGAGGAAGCCGGAGAATCTATATACACAGTATCAATATAGGGTATAAAGTTATCCTTTGTAACAGTTAGAAGCATTATTCCTTCTCCTCGCGGATATATTGACAGCAATAATGAGCCTCCGGGATCAGTAAACCCGGTTTCATAAATTTCCTCCCCTTTCCATAGACATACGTAAGCATCCTTTAAAGGAACGCCGTGGTCCCTTACAGTTACTCCGAAATGGATTGGCTCTGGCGGTATGGATTTCCGGAAAGATACAGTCATTGACTCCGGAATATCGGTCCAGATAGGCATTAAAGGGTCACCAAACAGGGTATGAGAAAGCCAGGTTTTATGAGAGTAGTTTCTAGTTTTTGCCAATGCTTCAACGACTCCTATATTTATAAGGCTATCATTAAAGAGTACGTCTAACAAATCAAAATGCAGGGCAGTAGAAAACTCTATCGCTCGCGTAAAACCAAAAAAAGCCACTCCCCCTCTTTCGCCTAGAAGAGTGAATGCCTCTGCCAATGATGGTCCATGATAATTATCAAATATAGGAAAATGTTCCTTGTCATATGCAGCCTGATAGCAGGAAGAAACATACATTATTCCGTAATTGTCTCTAGTGATCATTGAATCTATTCCATTTCCGGGTTCGACGTTGTTACCCCAGTGGTTTGCATGAAAATACGCATCGCAGGTATCAAGACTCGTTAAGAAGTCTCTATCAAGAGAAGGATGATTCCCGCCCGGGCAGGAAACAACCATATTATCAAGTCCGCCGTGTCCGTAGAGATTGAACCAACCATAACAATTTTTCATTCTTTCAATAACTTCACTTCCTCTCGGGTGAATTCCGTCTTCTTCTTCAAGCATTGTGGTATCGTGCGTAAAATCCTCAGGGAAGGAGCCGTATTGGATGATGTAACCAGGTGCTGTTCTTAATTCATCCGCTCCGGTCCAGAAGACTCTTTTAAGGTAGGAAGGATCCCCGTTACCGGGATTCTGCTCATAACTTAAAACCTTACTTACCCAATTTTCTACTTCAATGCGGTTATTACATGGAATACGACCGACGAATAACTCAGGGTAAGGATCAACCGAATCATCTAAAAACTCACCATAGAATTCATCACCGTCAACGTTCCAGTTTCCATTTAAATCCGAGTAATAGAGGTCGGAAGGGGGAGCCATATCCACTTCATGGTCTCCCGTTGAAAACCCGTACCGCACAGGTACAATATCCTCGTCTCCGCCAAGCAAGACCCATTGAAGCCCCAGCGGATAATTATCTATTAAGAATCCCCGGATGGCGCCGGCAGAATCATAGATTTCGGATACAGGGTCACCTGAATAATAGGTAAGTATATTTTCAATCGAAACGATGGTCGCCCTTATTCCCTTTCTCGTTATCCAGCGGACTAACGGCCGAAATGCACTTTTTAGAGAATCGGCAGTTATTACAATATAAGTAGTACAATAAATCTGTCTCAGATTTGATTTTCCTTGTGTTGTGTAATTCGAGGTAAAAGGCTTACAAGAATAAGTCGGAACATCTTCTTTGTTATCTACTATACTTTTAAGCGCTCTGTTAATTATCTTATCCGAATATGGGTCCCGGGATAACTTATTTCCCCCCAGACCAAAAGTAGGGCTGCATGAGAGTTTAATTTTAAATTCTTTGGCGGAAATCTCTTTGCTGCTTTCAGGATTAACACTTGTGGGATATACCTTAAGATTTACTATTCTGTTTTCCCCAAAAAAATAACTGCCAAGAATCTCAGCCGTCATATTTGTCGGAGTTAATGAATCTATCTCGACGCTGACAGATTCAGCATAAAAACCCTCAGGGATGAGGAGCCGGACGTAATCTACAGGATTATCAAATGAAGAGGAATAATTATATTCAATGGAATAAAATCCCAATAGTGATAACCCGACTACCTGGCATATAATAATGGATAAAAGCCTTATCATTTTATTCATTGTTTTATAATAACCAAATTTACTCTAAAATTCAAGCCCTTTACAATCGCCCCGTGGAATAGGAGAAACTACCTGCTAAACTCCTATTACACGGGGCAAGTTAACCTTCCTTTCTTTCAGGTTTAAATTATTTCTATTAGAGTCGCGTTAGTGCCTTGCGGCAGACTAAGAATACTTTACTCTTTAATCAGCGTACAAATACCAATTTCTTAATATCGCAAAATTCAACTGCTTCCATTCTAAGGAAGTAGACACCGCAAGCTAAAGGCTTATCGTAATTATTTTTTCCGTGCCATGTAACACTGTGAAATCCCCGGGGTTTTCTGCCATTTACAAGTGTTGCCACTTCTCTTCCCAGAAGGTCAAATACACCGAGTCTAACCTTCTCTTCCCTGGGCAATTGATATTTAATTTCAATTTTTGTCCCGCCGATGAGGACATTTGGTTTGGGTAAGTATAGAGCAAATTTCAATTTGTCGTCCGATAGAGGTACCGACGTTACACCACCGGTCTGACCCAACGCCCACATAATAAGCGACGGATTGGGGGCACTAGCGTAAGCTCTAAATTTTACTACTAATCTCAAGGTATCATAAGTTGTTGTATTCAATCCGGAAAGATCCACGTTACAGAAAAAGTTACTCATCTGGAAAAAGTAATTAGAATTGCCCGGTAAATCAACATCAGGGATAGAATCCCAGCTGCCGCCGTGCAAATATTGAATCTGTAATCCAATGGAATCATCAGCAGAGGATTTCGTCCATTTCGCGCCATCCCAGTCACTCCTACTTGAATTTTCAACTAACAGATCACCATAAGCAACTGGATCGGATATAAGGGTCCCTTCGATTGCTTGAGCCGGCTCCCAAACAGCTACAATGCCGGTACCACGGTTTAAAAAGGCACTCCAGGTACAGACATAGG
>CAZQNI010000108.1:0-5683 GCA_964594255.1 uncultured bacterium
AATATAAAGCGAGATTCGAAAACATGGTATTGGATATTTCCACCAATTTCATAAATCTTACGTCAGATAAAATTCAGGAGGGGATAGAAAAAGCTTTAGGTGAAATAGGAACCTTCGCGGGAGTTGATCGAAGTTATCTATTGCGGTTTTCCGCCGACGGAAGGGAAGTTGAAGATAAATATGTGTGGTACGCGAAAGGAATTGAGCGAAAAAATAAAATACCCGGACAAAATATATTGAAAAGTCTCTGTAGGCCTATAAAAAAAACAGCGGATTTTAAAGGAATTTATATTCACAGTTTTAGCGATTTGCCACCTGGAGCGGCAAACGAAAAGAAATGGATGTCATCTGCAGGTATCAAATCTCTTCTTATTGTACCTCTCGTCTCTCGCAGTGCGCTTATTGGTTGTATCGGTTTTGATTCTATTGAAGAAGAAAAAAACTGGTCTGATGAGATTGTGTATATTTTAAAAATAACAGGGCAGATTTTTGCTAATGCTTTAGAGAGAAAGGCCTCCGATGAGAAATTAAATGAAAGTTTCCTGAGAATGGGAAAAGCTCTTGAGGGGACTGTACAGGCTTTGTCTTCGATTATAGAAAGGAAGGACCCTTATACAGCCGGACACCAAAATCGGGTAGCTCAACTTTCTGTAAGTATAGGCAGGAAACTTGGTTTGTCGGAAGAAAGATTGGAAAACTTAAGATTTGCCAGTTTACTTCATGATATCGGTAAAATACACATACCTGCTGAAATATTGAATAAGCCCTACAGTTTAAATAAGATCGAAATGGGACTTATAAGAACCCATCCCCGAATTGGTTACGAAATACTGAAATCAATTGATTTCCCTGGTCCCGTACCGGAAATTGTGCTGCAACATCATGAAAGAATTGATGGGTCCGGTTATCCTGATTCCTTATCAGGTAATGACATCCTTGTTGAAGCTCAAATTTTAGGGGTTGCAGATCTTGTTGAATCCATGAGTTCAAGAAGACCCTATCGGCAAGCCCAAAGCCTTGATTCGGCTTTGGAAGAAGTAAGGGGTTTTAGCGGTATCCTTTACGATTCTGCTGTAGTTGAAGCCTGTATTGGAATTTTTGAAGATGGGAGTTTCTCTTTTTAGTGCAAGCGAGTAAGAATCGCTTTTCTTATAACACTATCAATCAAGTTTTCTTTTTTGCAAGAAAATATCTAATTTGGATTCGATTTCATTTAGAAATGAAATATTAAAAAGTAAAAAGCAAAATGAAATATTACAAGAAGTCAAGCCGTTAGCTATTAACCTTTCGCTATTATTTTTAAAAGAGCTAAAAGCCAACAGCCAAAAGCTAAGAGCTTATTTATTGTTTTTTTCATTTTGATATTTGATTTTTACATTTTAGATACTTTGCCACGCTGGAGCTATTAAAAGATAAAATATTCTATTCCATAAACAATCTTCTAACACATATACCAACTGAGTGAGTTATAAATATTACAACTAACGCAACAAAAATATGTTCAGATATTACTTTCCAGGCAGCTGTTCTTTCGTTCTTTGCCAGGTATAAGCTAAAAACAGCTAAAAGTAAGAGACCCCATATTACCGATATAATAACTGCCAGTTGAAGCTTGAAAATAATGACAGGTACAATGAACGTTACCGCAAAAACAAATTTACTTATAAATGTATAGAAAGTTGATTCCCATATTTCCCGGGAGGTGTGTTTGTTCTCCGACTCTTCCGAGATGTGAATCCCGAGAGAATCTGAGAATGCGTCCGCAATCGCGATAATCAGTATAGAACCAATTACTGCAAGACGTGAACGGGTTCCTGAGTAAATACCAACCATCAAGCCAAGTGTAGTTATTATTGCAGAAGTTAAGCCAAAACTAAGACCGGTTTTCAGTGAATGTTTCATGAATACATTATAAGTCTTAGAATGATAAAGTCAACGTAAAGATTCTATTTATAACTTCTCTTTTTTCAATTCGGAACCTGAATTCGAGTGAAATTACATTTTTTGTTTAAGAAGGCAGTAGAACTGAAACTTTCGCTCCTGCTTTATTTAAAATGCAAAAGTGGAGTTATATAATCCTTCTATAAATTATTATTGCTGATAATTTACACCTGGAGTTATTCCGGGAATTCTAAATAAATTATCATTACGGATTAGTTTTTTAATATCTTCTTCCTTGTACTGGCTGTAGAAAATAGGTGTCAAGTAATGCTCTTTTTTGGAGTATGGTCTTGTTAATTTTTTCTGCATAATTGGATTCTCCTTGATTAGATGTGTTAATTTTGTATTTTTAAGTAATCGGTAATAAAAATTTATCCCAACTGTCTTGGGTCTATTTTTTTTGAAAAATTGAATCACTTTCTTGGTGGATTGAATTGATTCGTTAGGGTATCCCGTTAGCAAATCAATTGCCAATTCAATACTATATTTTTTGCAATATTTTATGATTTTCTCTAAATTATCGTAAGAGTATTTGTTATCAGATTGAATGTTTTCATCACTGTCAACTGAAAGAGTTATAAGGTATGCATTAGATTTACTTAATAACCGAAATAATTCTTCATCATAAGGACAGGGTTTCATATATAAAGTCCATTTGAAATTCAATGAATTTTTAACTATAGCTTCACAAAATTCTTTAGAATAACTTAAATTCTCATTGAATTCACTATCGCATAAATGAAAATCATGATATCCCTGATTTGTCAGAAGTTCAATTTCTTTTATAACATTATCTGTTTTTCTGTAACAAATCCTTTTGTTTGCCTCTATACAATAGGGACAACCATTAGAACATCCTGTGTGAGTTAAAAATCCAATAATCCCGTCGTTTTCTACATAGTGATTGTATTCTAGTTCTTTTGCTCTTAATATCTTGAGCTCATCATCCAATCCATAATCCCATCCATTTATAATTTTCTTATTCAGTTGATTCGATCTCCAAAGTTTTAAGAAGTGTGGGAAAGCTATTTCTCCGGGACCGATTATTCCAAAATCGCCATTTAAATAGTCTAATATTTCATCAGGGGAAGCCGAAAATCCGGAACCACCCAAAACAATAGGTGTATTATAATTTTTTATGCATTCTATCATTCCTTTAAATTCATTTAAAAAGAATTCATTGTTAAAAAAAAGACAGGAATCGATATTTCTTATTGAAAATCCAATAATGTCATATGTTTTATTGTTTAAGCTATCCATTAATTTTTCTAAAGGTTTTTCAATAAAAGTAAGATCTAAGATATCGCAATGATGATTATGTTTTTTTAATGCTATCATCAAATACTCCAGCCCTATTGGCAAAACAGGGGGAGATCTGTAAGTATTTGGATTAATTAATAAGATTTTTAAAGACATTTTATATTTTTTTTAATTCCTTTAGTTTAGATGATAATTTCTAAAACATTATAGTCAATAGGATTCTTCGAATCCAAGTTAAATAGTCGAATATAAAAATAGTCAGATAGTAAAAAAGGTATGGGAGGAGGCCTATTCAACAATTTAACAATTTAACTATTAAACTAATTTTTTTGCTTCTGCTTTCTGGTTTCTCGAAAAAAAATTCTTGACAGGGGTTTAAAATAGTATATTTTAAAATTGAAGCATATATGAAGAAACAATATTTTACTAAAGAAAACTTAAAGCATAAAGCAAGAGAAATGCTTGAGAAGGTAGAAAAATACAGAGGGTATCACAATATTGAGCTCCTACCCAAAAGATCAGCTTTACTTATAATGGATATGCAAAAATATTTTCTTGAGACCACTTCACATGCTTATATTCCGAGTGCCGAGATAATTTTACCCGGAGTAAAAAAACTCATATCGGTTTATTCGAGAAAAAATCTTCCGGTAATTTTTACGCTCCATTCAAACACTAAAGAAAATGCAGGGATGATGAGAAAATGGTGGCCGAAATTACTTCTTGAGGGAAGTCCTGAAAGTCATATTCCTGAAGAATTAGAATTACCCGGTGGAATTATAATCGAAAAAAACCAGTACGACGCTTTCTACAATACTAATTTAGAACAGATCCTACATGAAAATCATATCATTCAACTTATTATCTGTGGGGTCATGACCAATGTTTGTTGTGAAACAACTGCGAGAAGCGCTTTCGTTAGGGGTTTTGAAGTTTTCTTTACTATCGATGGAACGGCGACTTATAGCGAAGAGCATCATATGGCAACACTTACTAATCTATCTTACGGTTTCGCAATCCCTGTTTTATTGGAGGAACTTTTTTCCGTCTTGTCGAAAGATGAAAATTAAAGAGGCAATTATAATCGGAGGAGGCCCCGCAGGTATCTCCTGTGCGATCCAGCTTACGCGGTATGATATTGAACCCTTAATATTGGAAAAAGAAAAGCTTGGCGGTTTACTGGTAAATGCCAATAAAGTTGAGAATTATCCTGGATTTCCTGAAGGGATAAGAGGCGAAGAATTAACAGAACTTCTGAAAGAACAGCTTGAAAGGCACGAAATTAATGTGTTGTTTGAAGAGGTTGTGAAGTTAGTTTCTAATAAAGATATTTTTGAAGTGAAGACAAACAAATCTTTATACTTTTCTAAATTCGTAGTTGTTGCCTCAGGAACAAAGCCAAAGGAATTTAAAGAAATTTCAATACCAGATCAATTAACCTCTAAAATTTTCTATGAGGTGTACCCTCTTATTAATTTGAAGAATAAAAAGATTGCTGTTGTTGGAGCGGGTGACGCAGCTTTTGACTATGCGCTCAATTTAATTAGAGACAATGAGGTTGTGGTCCTGAACAGAAGTGAATCATTAAATTGTCTCCCTGTTTTGTTGAGGAGAGTTCAAGAATCGACGGAAATCGATTATATAAAGAAAATAAAAATACAGGGGATTTTTCCTTCCACAGGCGATAGGGTTAAGCTAGAATGCCTTACGCCTGAAGGGAGCACAAATATCGACGCGGATTTCCTGTTATTTGCAATTGGTCGAGTACCTTGCCTTGATTTTCTGTCTCCCGAGTTGAGGCGCGAAGTTAATGAGAAGAAGGAAAGCTCTCGAATATACCTTGCCGGAGATGTAAAAAACGGTATTTTCAGACAAACTGCTATAGCAGTGGGAGATGGAATTATGTCGGCAATGAAAATATATAATAAAATTAAAGAGCAGATGAAATGAAAGTTATAGCCTTATCAGGTAGAGATGATATAGCAGTTGTATATATTGGTAGAATGCGGGATGAGCGTTTTGTGGAATTTGTAGAGTCGATTCAGCCCCCCATCCCGCGTAAAAAGAAATGGGTTTTGATTGTTTCTTCGCTTTTTGGATGTCCTATTGGTTGTTCTTTTTGCGATGCAGGAATAACGTATAAGGGTAAACTTTCAGAAGAAGAAATTTTTGCTCAAATAGATTTTCCGATAAGAAAAAGATTCTCAAATGGAGATATACCTGTGGAAAAATTCAAGGTTCAGTTTGCAAGAGTAGGAGAACCCGCGCTCAATCCTGCGGTAATTGAGGTTTTGTCAGAACTTCCCACCCGTTATAATACTCCTGGACTCTTGCCTTGTGTTTCAACAATCGCGCCCGGTGGGTCTGATGCTTTTTTCGACAAGCTGTTAAATGTCAGGAGAGATGTTTACAGGGATAAGAACTTTCAACTCCAGTTTTCAATACATACTACCGATAAGGAATTAAGGGACAGGTTGATACC
>CAZQNI010000109.1:0-5657 GCA_964594255.1 uncultured bacterium
TTTTTCTTGTTTCGGACAATGAACATTTATTACAATTAATTATTTCCTCTTTCATATAGGGGAGACCTCCCTTATAAAGCATTCGATTCTTCCCGGCAAATTAGTTGTGATTATAAACCAAGACGATTTCTCCCACCCCGCAGTTTACATCTCTGGCGATCACAGGGCATTTTGCCATAAACAGAAAAAAGATGGGCCTCTTTTCATCCGATAGTGTCTCATAATTACCCTGCCCTTTGCTAATAACCAAATCGGCTTTTTTAAAGGTTTCAATAAAAGGTTTTGAACACAGAGGAATAATGGTTCCGGGAACCTCTGACCCGCTCGATATGATTTCTGCAAAATTATCTATACCCGCCTTGACCGCGTCTTCTTTTAAGGCGTCGTTTATTATGGGTTTCTCTCTTACCGCGTACACTATTTCTTTTTTTGGATCGACTCTTTTTATTTCTTCCAATAATATAGAATCGAAAACAGTTTCTCCGACATTATCACCGATATACAAAATACTGCCGGCATTTTTTACGGCATTCTTAAGAGACTGAAAATCAAAAATGTATTCTTTTTCATCTTCTATGACCCTCTGCTCCTTCCCGAGTATCTTTGTAAGCTCTTTTTCTACATCCAGGGAGTTCCTGGTCCCGTAGTCGATTATATTCCCCGCAATTGCCAGCTCGACTGCCATAAGTAATTTATCTTCAGCCGATTCTATTTTTTTCTTTAGTTCAGGGTAGATTTTTAGCGTTTGCTCGTTAGCTCTTTCTTTTAGCTTTTTATAGGGATCTTCTTTTCCGGTTAATTTTTTTACGATATCATGTATCGTTTTCCCCATTTCCGGAGGAGTAGATGACAATTTTATATCCGGGATAGATTTTGCTATCTCATCGAGAATTTTCTTCTGGGTTATATAATCCGCGCCAGCCATTCTGGCAGCTTCGAGAGCCTGCTTGAAAAAGCAAGGTATACATTCCAGATAAGTTTTCATTTTATTGTCTTAACCTTTTTTTAAGTCTTTTTTTAGTCTTTCCCATATTTTTAATATTTCTTTCTTTGCTTTTCCTTTATTAAATTCTATAATGGTTTTACCTTCTACCATGGCACTAATTACCAACTTATCAAAAGTAATTCTACCAAGTATTTCAATGCTATTGTCATTGCAAAATTTCTCGATTATTTTTGTAATATTTACATTTAAATCATATTTGTTGACTATAAGTTTTAGAGGAACTTTAAAATGTTTTCCGACTTCCGCAACCCTTTTTGCGTCATGTAAGCCCGAAATAGTCGGTTCAGTCACAATAATAGCGTAATCTACCCCAGTGATTGAAGCAATTACAGGACAACCTATTCCAGGTGAACCGTCTATAATAATTAAATCTTTGTTTTCTTCGATAGCTATCTCTTTCGCTTTTTCTCTTACCAAACTTACCAGCTTCCCCGAGTTTTCTTCTCCAATTCCTAGTCTAGCATGCACCATTGGTCCATATTTGGTTTTGGCTATGAACCATTCTCCTGATACATTTTCTTGCATTTCTATCGCCTGTGTTGGACATACGTAACTGCAGAAAGCGCAGCCCTCACATGAAATTGAATCAACAAAAAAATTTTCCTTTATTGCATCGAACCTGCATACTTCTATACATTTTCCGCATTCGATACATTTATCTTCTTTAATAACAGCTGTAAAACCACTTTTGAAAATATTCTTTTCTTTTATCACGGGTTTTAACAAAAGATGTAAGTCTGCCGCGTCTACATCACAATCCGCAAATACGGCATTTTTAGCCAGAGAGGCAAATGATGCGGTAAGGACTGTTTTTCCCGTACCTCCCTTTCCGCTAATTATTACTATTTGTTTCATCTTATATTTTAACTGTTATAGGCGCAAAGGCACTAGGTTGTAATTCGTATTTTTGATCATATTTTTCTTTGAGTCTTCGCCTCTTGGTGCCCAATATTTTCTCTTATTTTTTCGTACAAGGCTTTAAATTCATTATTGTATTTCGGGATTGCTTCAACCAGTGGAATTCCCTTTGAATAAGCTACGGCTATTTCTCTATCAAAAGGTATTTGCATAAGGACAGCGATATTTTCTTTTCTGCAATACCTGATTACCTCATCGTTTCCAAGGTCCGATCTGTTTATAATTACACCAAAAGCAATACCGAGTTTGCGTATCACCTCTACGGCTAGAATCAGGTCATTCAACCCAAACGGAGTAGGCTCGGTAACAAGAATAACGAAATCACTATCCTTTATTGCACTTATCATCGGACATGCAGTACCGGGTGGGGCATCTATAATAACTGTTTTGTCTTTGAGTCTTTTTTTCTTTACCGCTTTGATCAAAGGAGGAGCCATCATTTCTCCTACTTTCAACTTACCATGGGAAAACTGTAAACCGTTTTTACTTCCTGTCTCCACAATACCTATTTCTTTCTTTACTTCCTTTATAATTCCCTGAGGGCAAAGGTAAGTGCAGGCTCCACACCCATGGCATAACTGCGGGAATATTAAAACTTTGTTTTTAACAATTGCTATTGCGTTATACACACAAACTTCCCCACACTTTCCGCAACCATTACATTTTGATTCATCAACTTCGGGAATGGGTATATAAATAACTTTTCTCTCTTTAAAATGTGGCTTTATAAAAATATGGGCATTAGGTTCCTCGACATCACAATCCAACAATTGTGCATTCCGAAGGGAAAGTGCAAAATTGACCGCGACGGTAGTTTTACCGGTACCTCCTTTACCACTCGCGACAGCAATAATCATTTATTTGTCCTTTACTGTTTCGTTAACCAATCGTCTTTGAATTGCCTATTTAATTTTAACTCTGGATTCATCTTTTCTACGTCTTCTCTGTTGAATGGAAATCTATATTCGTCACAGTAAGAAGCGATAATATTGTAAGCCCGGTTTATACCTTTAACTTTCTCCGGATATCCCCGAATTTCCGGTGTTTTATCGGGATGATATTTCTTCATTAATTCCCTGTATCTATTCTTTATTTCTTCTTTACCAGCTTTTTCGCCTAACTCTAATATTTTTCTTGCCTTATCTATCTTCTCGAATTTGTCCAATATATACTTACTCTTTTTTGTTTAGAATCTTTGTAATCTTATCTTTCTTATTTAAAGTTTCCTGAAATTTAATACACAACCTTTAATCCTGTTATCATCATGAATTAACTCAGTATGTATCTCCCTCTCAAATCTGAAGCCGGCCTTTTCGATTTCTTTCTTGATTTCATGGTTTGAAGTAACATCTGTATGAGTAGCAAGATGTGTCGGATAAACCGAAAAAAGCGCGTTTTTCCTGGCAATTCTCCTTATAATTTCATAAAGTTTCATTCTATCTCTTACGGTACTGCTATCATTTTTGCCCACTAAATGTATGACGTCATAACACAAAACTACATCGACCGTATTCTCCTCCAAAGGGATTTTCGTTTTCTCGTTTATTAGTTCAACGTTTATTATCCCCATTTTTTCTAATTTTCTTTTTAGCTTATCCAAAACATTTTTATCTTTATCCACAGCATATACTTTAGCGTTTGTACCTACTATTTTCGAGGCAGGTATTGTGTAATTCCCCTCGCCTGAACCAAAATCTAACACGCCCTGGCCTTTTTTAATGCCAACTTCTTGCAAAAACTTTTCGCCTTCCCACACCGATTTCAATACCTTCCCCGTTTACAGGCATTAATTCTTTTACGGCTAAAATTTCAGACTCGTAAGCAAATCTGTTTTTCTCGAACCAATCATCATATCTTTTATGATATTTTTCAAAAGGTTTGATTTTAGGCACAATCTATCTTTCCGCCTGAGTAATCTTGATAATTTTGCCAACTATTTCTTCTGATTTCTTCTTGTTTCCGATTCTTAAATCTAAATCCACAAAAGGGTTACCTTCATCCGAAAATCCTACTATCTTCGGTTCAAGAGGTATGCTTCCTGAAAAAGGAATTTTTAATTCATTCCCGAACTTTGATTTGTTATTTTCCATTTTGATATTTGATTTTTACATTTTAGCGGCTTTACCGCGATAGGATTCAATTATGTACTACAACGATATCCTGAATTTCTCTTTGATGTTTCCGAATGCTAAATCCTTTATTTTCCAAGTAATCGCTTATCTCATCTAAAGTAACTTTCCCGGCTTCATGTTTTCTCCCTTTCACGGCATGAATCTTATCCATCATTTTGAACCCTTCTTCGTTAAAATCGCTCAAAATAATTTTACCTTTTGGTTTGACAACCCGTTTAAATTCGTTTATTGCTTTAAAAGGGTTTTTAAAATGGTGTATTACATTTATCGCAAAAACAACATCGAAACTTTCATTTTTGAAACTTAAATCTTCGGCATCGTCTATTCTAAATTTTACCTGTTTATCTAACTTCAAATACTTTATATTAAGCCGAGCAAATTCCTGCTCCTTAACTGATATATCAACACTCGTAAAGTTATATCCCTTTTTGGCAAGCGCCAGCGTGAAATGACCTTTACCCGTTCCGATTTCCAAAATGTCACCTTCGATTGGTTTGGATTTCTCGAGAATAAAATTTCTTTCTCTCTCGACATCGTAGCCGAAATTTTTGTAACTGTTTATTCTTTCTAAATATCTTTTATGGTTTTCCAGTACTTCGGTGCCCAAGAATTATTCCCTTACCATCTTACTTCCGCATTTCGGACAATTTATAGAATAACAAGCTGTACCTTGCTGATGAGAAACTCTGGCTCCGCAATCTGGACAAACACAATTCCCTACAGGACCTGCTCCGGGACGATTTCCTCCCATTCTACCGCGACCACCACCGCTTCTACCCATCCCTTTTCCTGTTCCTTGACCTGATGGTCCTGTTCCATCTCCCAATGGCATAACAATCACCTCCTAATCATGTTGTTTGGATACTTTATTCGATACCTAAAAAAAACGGTATTATCTTCTTTCTTATTACGGAAGTGAAATAGCGTCATTCGGACAAACATTTACGCATGCGCCACAATCAATACATTCATCGTTGACCACGGCTTTTTCGTTTTCGATACTTATTGACTCAACCGGACACACGTCCACGCAATCTCCACATCCTGTACATTTTTCTTTATTCACCTCAACAGCCATTATTACTCCTTTTTTATTTTCCCGATATGCCAAATTTTTCGTCTACCGTTGGTTTTTCGCTCAACTTAAACTCTCCATTATTGTATCTTTCTACTGCTTTCTTAACGCTTCCGGAAACACCCGTAATAACATTTATCCCCGCTTCCTTCAATACTTGAAAGGAATTTGGTCCAACATTGCCTGTAATAACCGCTTTAACCTGCTTGTTTGCAACAAGCTGTGCTGCCTGAATGCCTGCGCCCCCTCCTGCCTGAATGTGAGGGTTTTGAATTGATTCGTATTCGAGATTATCCGTATCGAGGACCAAGAAATAAGCAGCCCTTCCGAACCTCGGATCTATTTCTGCATCCAGGCTGCCGCTTTGCGATGTTATGCAAATTTTCATTTTCTAAAAATCCTCCTTTTTTTCTGTTTTTTCTATACCGTAACCCTTTCCTAAACCGGGTTTACATAAACTTTCTCCGCCTTCTAAAGTTCCGTTTTTGAGTTTTTCCAATGTTTCATCTATTGTTCCGGTTATTCC
>CAZQNI010000110.1:0-5564 GCA_964594255.1 uncultured bacterium
AAGAACTACCCGCGGATGTGTGCTATATTATGAGAGAAAAAGGGACGGAAAGACCTTTCACAGGAAAATACTACAAAAATAAAGAAAAAGGTACTTATGTTTGTGCCGCATGCGGAAACGAACTTTTTAGTTCGGATGCGAAATTCGAATCTGGAACAGGCTGGCCAAGTTTTTACGAAGCAATTGAAAAAGGTAAAATAGAGACAAAACCTGACTCGACAGGTGGAATGATTAGAACGGAAGTTCTTTGCTCTAGATGCGGAGGGCATTTGGGACATGTTTTCGACGATGGCCCTGCCCCAACGGGGAAAAGATTCTGCATAAATTCAAAAGCGCTGAATTTTAAGGAGGAATAAAAAAAGGCAGGGTTTTTACCCTGCCTTTTTCATAAAACTATAATATACTTTCTATTTGATCAGGGTAAATTTCTGGCTTACACATCTCATCTCATTTGCCTTTAAAACGCAGAAGTACACTCCGCTTGCAACAGAATTTCCGGAAGCATCTTTCCCATCCCAACTGGCGGAATGGTTACCCGCTGATACCTCTCCGTTTAAGAGAGATTTAATGTGATCCCCTAAAATATCATATACGTCTAAGCTTATTTCCTGTTTAACTGCCAGGGTGTATTCTATAGAAGTTCGGCTGCTGAATACGGAAGGTTTGACATCTAAAAGCAACACGTTTTTCCCATCCGTGATGGTTTCTTCGATACCGCTCACTGGCCATTGGCTTATATCGAAAAATGCCCCCTGAGCAGGATGGTCTACATATACGATTCCGTAACTGTTTGTTGCTATTCGTTCTATCGCGGGTTTAACCGGATGTCTTACCGAATAGTCGGTAAAAGACGCCGCAATACTCCATAAACCGGGAGGATAGCTCCTATGTCTATAATAACCATAATTATCAGCTATTGCAACAACTCCGAGTCCGTCTCCCCTCCTTGCTGTAATAGCATTTGCGCAAAAATTTTCCGCGCCATAAACATTAAACAATATCCCTTCGTACTCCCAGCTATTTCCCCCGTCATAAGAAACGTAACTCTTAATAGCAAAATCGAATTCTGCACGATGATATGGATAGAGAACCATAACAGTATCTCTGTATGCGCCTATAGAGGTTATAGAAAAACCAGAAAGGGTATATAAAACATCAGTTAATGGACCATAGGAGTAGCTCAAGACAATTCCCACAGCTTCGATATAAACACTATCATTGGTACCGATATAAGAACACCATGCGTACCTACTTCCATACCCTTCGTTGTAGCATGCGTCAAGTCCTCTATCCGCGTTTGTGATACCAAGGTCGGTGGTACCCCAGGATGTTACTGTTGCGTTGGAATTGAAATATCTCAGTGAATTATCGTTCATAATGGCAAAACAGTATAATCTTGTGGGCGAGGAGGCATCCTCTTCGGAGACAAGCGCTATCTCTCGTACATTTACTCCCGCGGAAAACACCGTGTCTGTTCCGTAAGTAATATCCCGGCTTCCGTCATCCGTACTGAATCTTCTTATAAGCGCCCTGCTGCCTACTGCGTATACGACATAAAAATAGCCGTTTAAAACAACCGCGTCAATATCGATTATCCCCGGACCCATAAAACCGGTTTCCGTCCATGTTCTGCCCGTATCGGCAGATATATTTACGCTCCAAAAATCACTTCCGCCTTCCTTATTCTTAAGAGCAGCGAATAAATTTCCGTTTGAATAATCTACATCAAGAACCAAGGCGTTTACAGAATCTCTGCTTCCAATACGAATATCGCTTTCCCATCTTAATGAAGATAACTCGGGTTCGTTTCCTTTTATATCAAAGACAGACAAAACAGCAAAAGCAAGTACGAAACAGCCAGAAAAAAAATTATACTTTTTCATAAGTACCTCCCCTTTTAAGAGATTTAACGATTCTTTAGCGAAGAAATTCTTTTAAGTATATATACATTAAGCATAATAAATTTTTGGTCTCTTGTCAAGATATTTTCATAAAGACAAAACTTTCCATATAAAAAAGAGGAGCTTATCATAAGCTCCTCTTTTTTGTTAATCTAAAAAGCTGTGTTATTATTTCATTGCTTTCTCAATCTTGGCTGCTATCGATTCGGGGTCTAATTCCAGCGCTTTGAAAAGGGCGTTGCTGTCTCCCGAAGGAGAAAAACCTTTTACTCCATAGCTATGTAAGTTAACTGCTTTCCCGCTTCTTGCCAAAAGACTTCCTAAGATACAGCCAAGTCCGCTGGATAGTAAATGCTCTTCATAAGTGAAGATATTTTTATATTCTGCGATAGCATTTACGTCTTTTTCGCTTATTGCGAGAGGACAGGATACATTCATGACCGCGATTTCTAATCCCTTTTCTTTTAAAATCTCTCTTGCTTTAAGAGCAAAGGCAAAAGGATATCCGTACGAAAGGAGCACTCCATCCTTTCCTTCTCTTACCTTATCGATTTTGCCGTACTCAAATTTATAATCTCCTCCATAAAAAGCATTTCCATTTTCGTCCTCTACTACAGGACTTTTAGCTCTTCCTAACACAACGGCAACGTTGCTGTCCATTGTGGTTATATAACGCGTAACCCTATCGGTCTGGTTCGGATCCGCGGGAATTATGATTTCAAAATCGGGAATGTTTTTTATCAATCCGATAAAATCGACACACTGGTGAGTTTTTCCGTCCTCTCCGACATTAAGACCGTTATGAGTCGAAACGACACGAAGTTTCGTATTGTTTATCGCGTTCAAACGGTGCTGATTATATGTTTCATCGAAAGAAAAAACTCCGAAATCGGAGAAAAATGTCTGGAAACCTCTGATAGATAAAACTCCGGAAATAGTAGCCGTATTATGTTCGCTTACGCCATTCTGGATGAAATATTCGGGACGTTCCTTTGCGAACTTATGCGTTCTAACCGAACTTGCGAGGTCGCAGTCGGTTACGACGATAGTTCCCGGTTTATTCCTTTTTGCCATATCAGCAAGAGCTGTACCATAAACGTCTCTGTTCGCGGCTTTCTCCCCGACTTTATACTCAATCGGTTCACCCAAATCCAACTTGGGCAGAGGATAAACGTTTTTGCTTGATTTCACAGGCTTTGCAGTTGTGGAAGCTCTTTTTTGTATATACTTATCCACGTCATTTTCTATTCCTAACTCTTTTAGTGCCTTATCCAATTCTTCGACTGAAAGAGCTTTGCCGTGATAGCCTTCATTTCCCTCTATAAAAGAAGCTCCTTTGCACATAACCGTATCCCCAAGTATGGCATAAGGAGCCGAAGTATCGTTAATCGCCTCGTGTATTGCTTCGTACAACGCTTCAATATCGTGCCCGCAAACTTCAAGGACTTTCCATCCATCGGCAAGATAGTCTTCTTTAATATTTATGGGCATTATGTCCTCAACTTTCCCGGAAATTTGCCTGTTGTTATCGTCGATCACGACCGTTATATTGCTGCATTTAAACTTGGAAGCAAATCTCCTTCCTTCAGCAACCTGCCCTTTTGCCTGCTCCGCGTCACTCATAAGAGCAAAAACTCTCGAGTTATCTCCCTTAAACTTTTTAGCCATTGCAAAACCGCATGCAGCGGAAAGCCCCTGTCCCAGATTACCCGTAGACCATACTATTCCGGGAAGATGAGACTCCACGTGTCCTTCATAAGGCCCGGAAATATGCCGGAAAAAAGCCAAAATTTCTTCCGTATCAAGTATTCCAAGCCTGCCGAGTATTGAATATACTCCCGGAGAAGTATGCCCGTGACTCACGACTATTTCATCGTTCGGAAGGCCGGCAAGACCGTAAACGGTCGTATAAATATCGATAGAAGACATCGAACCACCCGGATGCCCGGAACCTGCAACTGTTGTCATCTTAACAATGTCTCCTCTACACAATCTTGCTGTTTCTTCTAATTTTGATCGTACTTCTTCTGAAATATTTTTACTTTTAAACCTGTATTCTTCTTTTTCTTTAAACCAGTTTTTTAAATCGTCAGACATTTTGTATCTCCTTAAAGTTAACCTTAATACTCCTGGAATATATACCCCCATTTTTGTTTGTCAAGGATTTCAACCCCCACCACTTTCCCATATTTTACCAGTAGAGTAGAAAGAGAAGGAATTAATTGTTTAGACTTCGTAATAAATCCGCCCCCGGGTTTACCCTTATGTGTCTTAGTGGACATATGTCTTGCAATTAACTCTACCCTTCCCCTCAAGAGCAATTTGTACTATTATCCTCCTAAAAGAATAGTTATGTTGCCATAGCTTATCTTGACACTCCAGAGGACACAGAGAAAATGTTTTAACTAAATTCCACCCCCAAAATCCAAAATCCTAAAAAGTCAGGTTGACAAAAATAAAAAGTCTTGTTAAGATAATTTATATTATGAGATTAACAGGGGACAATTGGATGTATATGCGGACAAGTTCAGATATAAAAGAGTTGTGCAACATCGGCATGGAGGTAGAAAATGAAAAGTACTACTGGAAATAAAGTGGAACTCCAGTATTCAAAATGGGCAGAGACCTACGAGAAAGATAAAATTGAGCTATTCAAAAAAGACGGAATAGATTATGGTGAATTTATGAATGAGTTTCTTGAATGCTGTGAATTAAAGCCCAACATTGCTATTTTGGATATTGGTATAGGGACAGGATTAACCTCTATTTTTTTAGCAAAAAATCTGAATAAGAACTGTAAGATAATAGGGATAGAACCGTCTGAAGAAATGATTGAGATTGCAAAGAGCAACTTGAAAAAAGAAAATCTTGAAAATGTTATTAATATTAAAAAAGGAATAGGAGAGGAAATACCTTTTGAAGACGGATTCTTTGATCTTACTGTTTCAACGTTTGCATTAAGACATATGAAGATAGAAAAGGCTTTAGGAGAAATGAAAAGAGTATTAAAAAATAATGGCAGGATTGTTATTGCCGATATATGCGCTCCTGAAAGATGGAGAACAGGATTTGGAAAAGTTATTAGCTTTATGGCAAAGTACATCATAAGCGGAAAAAAGAAACACAAAGGGGAGAGTAAATCTCATGTCTTAACTGTTAAGGAATGGAAGAAATTATTGAATAAATTCGAGTTTAAAATTGACAGGATATTAGAGTTTCCCAGTAAAAAGAACCCAGAATGGAAACCTAAAAGAGTAATATTTTCGGTGATGAAATGAAAGGGACTCTCCACGCGAGATTTTTTATCTGTGTTTATCAGCGTCAATCCGTGGAATATTAGGGGTTAGTATTTGGGATTTAGGATGTATAGAATAGCAAGTAGGGAGTAGAGAGCAAAAAGTAGTTAAAAAAATAACAAATAAAAACTTTGTGCTCTTTGCCTGCCCTGTAGAGAGGAACGACCGTACCAGGGTGTCCTTTGTGGTTTAATTTCTTTTTCTTGTCAGTGATAATCTTGTGTAATCTGTGTTTAATTATTTTGAAAACGGAATAACCAGCTCGGCAGTAGTCGAATCGATCCAGCCCCCTTCTCCCGAATGGAAGTGAACAAGCCACCATCCGCTGTCTTCTCTTACGAGAGAACCCTCTTCCGCTTTGTCCACT
>CAZQNI010000111.1:0-5505 GCA_964594255.1 uncultured bacterium
ACTCTTTAATAGTTTTTATAAATTTTTCCATATAAACTAACCTCCTCATTTCCGGTTAATTACAATTACCAGTGTATGGGAAAAAGATATAAATGTCAAGAACTTAATTTTTTAGCATTACTGCTGCCATACCCTCGGAGAAATCCCACGCCCAATCGAATTGCCGTTCTATAACCCATTTACCTGTTTTATCTATAAAACCATGTTTAAAATTTTTCCTTGCCGCTGCCAGCCCTTCGGAAAAATCTCCGACATTATCGAATTGAGGTTCTATTTTCATTTCCCCGGTTGTATCGATATAACCCCATGTACCTTCTTTCTTTACGGCCGCCAATCCTTCGGAAAATCTACCGGCAAAATAGAATCTTTCTTCAATTATAATATTGCCTGTTTTGTCTATAAATGCAAAATTACCTTCTTTGATTATCCTTGCTAACCCGTCAGAAAAAGTCCCGACATTGAATTCTATATCGATGTAGTAGTATTTGTTGCGCAGCCATGCTCTTTTTTTCATATCTGCTAACTCTAAGTCCTCGGGACGATACTTAGACCATTTAAATTGAGGTTTGATAACTAATTCCCCCTTCTTGTCTATAAAACCCCAATTACGGTATATCCAAACCTTTGCCAGCCCTTCGGAAAAATCATAAGCGGAATTAAATTGCGGTTCGATAACCCATTTACCTCTCTTATCGATATAACCCCGTTTGCCTTTTATCTTCCTCAGTCCCCTGGAAAAAATACCTGGCTCTTCAGCCCAGGCTAACCCTTCATGAAAGTCTCCTACATCATTAAATTGAGGTTTAATTACCATTTCGCCGGTCTTATCTATATATCCGTATCCCCAGTCTTCCTTTACCGCTGCCAGTCCCTCGGAAAATCTCCCGGCTTCATCAAATTCCGGTTCGATAACCATATTACCGGCTTTATCGATGTACCCGCATTTACCCTCTATCTCTACCGCCGCCAGTCCCTCGGAAAAATATCGGGCAGCATCGAATTTAGGTTCGATTACAACCTCGCCTTTTTTATCGATGAAACCGTATTTGTTGTCTTTTTCTATCATAGCTAGCCCTTCGGAGAAGTGCCCGGCGTATTTGAATTGCACTTCGATTACAACCTTGCCGGTTGTATCGATATAGCCCCACTTGCCTTCTCTCATTATTTGAGCTAAGGCTTTTTCCCAATGAGGAAGGTCGTCGAAATGTGCATTATCTACATTTTTTTCGATTTCATCTGCTAAAACGTATTTAGTTCCTAATAGTGTAAAAGTTATTAGTATGAAGAAGAACAGTTTTTTCATATCCCATCCTATTATAATATTATAAGGATTTTTTATGTTTTTGTCAAAGGTTTTTTGAACCACAGAGCTCACAGAGATAAATCCGCCAATTAGTTGACATAATCAAACAGGTAAATATATTGAATAGGAGGAAATCCTATGTGGCTAATATTATTCATATGTTCTATATTTGCTGAGGGGTCCAGAATCGATGAGGCTATGGAACTTTTCAGGAACAAATACAATGAACGAATTTTCCAGGGTCAGCAAGTAGCAGTTAATGATATAATTCCTGCCGGGCCAAAGCTGTTACGGGAATATACACCAATGACTTCTATGCGCGGGGACCTCGTAATCGGTGATACCCCGGCTGAGACATTAAGCGTTACCGGTTATTTTTATAATCAGGGTAATATTGTGGTCGTGAATGACGGCGTTCTTGAAGTGAAGAATGCCGATTTCAATCTTGACGGCGATATCATCATAGCGAACCATGGAAAAGCTACTTTTGATTCAAGCGATGTCAATATTGTTCAACATTATATCTACCAACATCTTCTTTTCTTAGGCGATTCTGCTTACTGTTCAATAACGAACTCTGAGACTTCTTTCAGTGGCTATCAACTTTCTGTCAGTATCGCCTTCGATGGTGAAATAAATATGCAGAATGTCACAAATCAAGATTGGATAACTGCCGGCGTTCAACATACTGCGACTGTGACCTTAAGAGATGTTGACGGTTACACCGGCGAGTGGCTTTTCCTCGATGATTGTTATGCCGAGTTCAAACATGTTGACTATCTACTTACATGGTATTTCTTTCCGGACGCTTCAGTAGTAGATTTTGATTTCCCGGAAGATGATACCCTCTACGGTTTTTACCTTGACTCTACTCATGTGAATGTTAGTGGTGTCGGCTACCATGTTGAAATTGACAGCAGTACCGATTGTATGTGGGCAACAATACCTCTAAGGGGCTCTGACGTGATTGTCAGGAATTCCTCCTTACGAGTAACCGGTCTTATGTTCGAGGGAACCGATACATTTTCTGTTTCCGGACTGGTAAACGGTCTTGATTATTCCGATTGGGAACTGCCTGTTAGCGATCGGACTTATCGCCTTATAAACACTGCGGTTCAAACCTGGAATCTTTATCCGGACGATTCGGTTAACATTAACCTTTTAAGCTCGATATTCGGCGAGCTATGCGGATTTACAGACAGCTATACATCAATTCAAAGCGCGTTCTGTGACGGCAGCGGAGGCCATATCGAAGCTGCGCATCGTTCATTTGTAGCTGTTTTCTCCTCAAGTATATTTGCCGATGTTATTACCAAAAACAGAGGAATCTGCTTGCTTGCGAACTGCGCGATGCCAGTGGGGCGAATATGGGCGACCGGAGCCTCGATTATGGTAATTGTCAATACTTCATTTCCCGAGGATCCGATCCCATCCGATACTTCAATAGTCTTTGTCGCATCGATAACCGCGCCTTCAAGCGGTTATACCGAAGACTCGATTGGAGTTATAGGTTCGGCATGGATCGATAAAGGACTATATCAACCATTAGACTTTGACCATTATAAACTTTCTTTTCGTAAAGTTGGCGATTCAACCTTGACCCCGTTTGGTGACACACTGTATCAAGAGGTGAGGCGAGATACTCTGGATTATTGGAATACAGCAGGACTTACAGAGGGTGATTATGAACTAAAACTCGTTCTAAAAGACAATGCCGGCGACAGTGTTGAAGCATGGAAACAGGTAAGTCTTTCTCTGCCATCTGGAATTAACGAAGAGACAAATCAGAATATAAACAATTCTGATATTTCAATTAAGCAGGTGGGGATGCGGCTATTCTATATCGAAACAAGTCCGGATATAACCGAATTTAATATTTATAATATCTCCGGTCGTCTGATTAAAAAGATTACAAACAATAGAACCTACTGGCTCGCCCCGGCAAGCGGAGTCTACTATTTAAGAAACAGCGAAAAAAGTATCAGTAAGAAATTAGTGGTATTCTGAAGAAAGAGCAAGAAGAAAATATGTTTCGCTGACGGCTGACCGCAGACAGCTGATGGTTAAAAACCCGACTCAACGAACCCACGACTTAACGTCCCAACAAAATATTTGAACCACAAAGACCACAGAGTTTTTAGTTCTTTCCCTACTCAACCACTCAACAATTTAACTATTCAACGTAGATTCAAAGAATCTACATACAGGAACAACAAATAGCACAAATTACACGAATGATTTTAACTCGAAACACGAAACTTTAAACTCGAACCTTAATTGAACCACAGAGATTCTAAAATGTTGGGAGTGTGCATCGGTTAGTACGTAGAGCTTATCCCTGAATACAATATTTTACAATGCTTTCGCAATGTATCGCAGTTGTGTTTAAAAAAGGAATACCATATTTGCTTTCAGTTAAAATTAAAGGCAATTCAGTGCAACCTAAAATTAAGGAATCGATTTTATCATCGTCTATCATTCTTTTAACAATTTTTAACAACTCATCTCTTGTAGAGTCTTTAAAAATACCCAATTCGATTTCCGCAAACAGCCTCTTTTGTATCAGCTCTCGTTCGGTTTCAGAAGGTATAACTACCGATATACCCTTATCCTGGAGATGCTCTTTATAAAAATCTGATTCCATCGTTAGTCTTGTACCCATCAAACCAATTCTTTTTACTTTTAGCCTTTGGGCTTCTTTACATGTTTCTTCGACTATACTCAACATAGGAATAGGAGAGTTTTTCTTAACTTCTTCAAAAACAATATGAGGTGTATTTGAAGCAATGGCAGCGAATTCAGCGCCTGCACGGTAAACGGATGATACTTTTTCCCCTAACCATTCAGCGAATTCTGACCATTTTTTTGAATTTACAAATTCCAGCAGCTTGTTAATGTTAGCACTGTATATAACCATTTCCGGATATGCCAGGTCTTTATACTGCGTATTAAATGCTTTTATTATCTCTTTGTAATAATCAACTGTAGATTCCGGACCCAGCCCGGCGATAATACCAATTTTTTTCATTTTTACCTCCTTAATTTTTATCCTCTTTCCCCCTAACTTGCGTTATTTTATCTGCCATTGCCACGATATTAAAGGGAATAATGGCGGTATACCTTCTTCGTATTCAAGCTCAGGGAAATTTACATAGAATCCCCATAATTCAATTCTCATATTCCTGAAAAATCCCGGTTGCCAATTAGAAAACGGCGCAAACTGGATTCCCATCTGAATGGCCCATTTTTGAGGATTCTGGTCATATATAAGTAAATGATTTCCTTTTGTATAACTGGCTGTAATTCTCACGTTCTTTTTAACTAAGTAATCGAACCCGGCAGCAAAATCAAAAGAATAATAATCTTCGTATATCTTCTCTTCACTGAAATTTGCATTCTCTTTGGGTGTATATTTTTGATATGTATCGAAAGTACTTCCTGCGGAAAGATGCATCCTTAATCTTGAATTTATTCTGTAAGTTGCGTTTAAGTGCAGCCAGGCTTGCCAGCCACTTTGATAAATCTCAAATTCTTCGGTTTCTACTGCTTTTACCTCCTCATCGAAATGCGCTAATGAAAACCCAAATAATTCTAACGAATAGGCAAATTTTTCCGTATGGGGAGGTAACTGATACCTTATAAAGCCTGCTGGAATTTTTGCCAGCACTAAAAGCCAGTCATAAATAATAGTTAAATTGTTTGTAATGCCATAGGCTCCCCATCCCCATATATTTAAATAGTTTTCCTTTTTATGAAGGACGTCGGCAGTCGGAGCTCCTGCAGCATGTAAAAGAGGTTCATATCCCAACCCGTTCATTATATCAGAAGATTTATCAATCGAAGAATTTGAAGCGTTGAGATTATTCCCCGCTGCAATTAAAACAAATATCAACAAACAAATGATGTGGCTCTTCGGTTTTCCCTTACAAACTGTCATCCTTGAATTTTAAAGAAATCTTGATCTTTGTCAATGTAATAATTTAAAAAAGTATTTTAAAAACCCACGAACAAAAGAGATTGAACCACAGAGAACACAGAGTTTTTTGTCTTCGGTCATCCGTCGTCGGTCTTCGGTCAACAGTCCTTTCTGTTTTTTTTGACTTATGACTAGCGACTCACGACTCGTGACTTAAAGTTTTTTCACCAATTTACAGTTAGGGCATTTGTCCGGTTAGGGTTGTTAGAAGAGATATTTTTATTTA
>CAZQNI010000112.1:0-5433 GCA_964594255.1 uncultured bacterium
AGTTTTCTTTTACTACCTCAGCCCAGAGTTTTTTCTGGTATTCCACGGATATATCAAAAGTCTTTATCATTATAGCTTTATCTGCTTCAGTCAGTCTATCCCATGCTTTTTTACCTGCGAGTACAACATCCATTGGTGAGGTATGTTTATCAAGAGAATAATATTTGCAAACCTCATAATGTCTTGCTGAAACAAAGGAAGGAGGATTGTTTTCGGCTCCGTCCACAGTTCCCTGCTGCAGCGCAGTATAAAGCTCACCCCAGCTAATAGGAGTGGGAGAAGCACCAAGTGTTTTTAATAGACTTATAGCCATAGGACTTTTTATAACTCTTATTTTAAGATTCTTTAGATCGGCCGGCGTTCTTATGAGACCACCCTTAGTATAAAAACTCCTCTCCCCTGCTTCATAAAAACCTATTCCTACGAGACCTCTATCCGAACCAGCAGCCAACAAGTCCTTACCAAAAGCAGAGTTAAGAACTTTCCATTTATGTTCTTTATTTCTAAAAAGATAAGGCATCCCGAGCACTTTCATCTCAGGTACAAAAGCTTCCAGTCCGGCAGAGGAAACCTTCGTTAGGTCTAAAGTACCCATTTGTAGCTGTTCAACAAGTTCTTTTTCCCCTCCAAGCTGACCACCGGGGTATATTTTTATTATTATACGCCCATCGGTTTCTTTCTTAAGTGTATCTGCCCAGAATTCCATAGCCTTATGTACGGGATGATTTATATCAAGAGCATGACCTAATTTTAAATTGATTTCACCTTTCGCGGCTTTGCCTTTACCACCACACCCTGCACTTATTATTAACGTCATAACAATAAAAATCATTATAAATGCGTTTCTAAATAACCTCATAAAATACCTCCTATTGTTTACGGCTTAACACCGAAATAATATATAAGCATCTTAGAATCTATGAGTATACTAATGTTTTAACAATCTTTGTCAAGGCTATTTTTGAACCACAAAGCACACAAAGAGCACAAAGCCACCCAACACAACCCATTTTAATTGTATTTTTTTGCATGTATAAAATGTAGATACAGTAGTTTCCTCTGTTCTGCAACACACACTCATAACTCTTGACATTTACCCTTTTTTCACTACGATTTACAATAAACTAAGGAGGTAATGAATATGGAAGTAAGATATGCAGCAGATCCTGTTCGTTTCCACCGTATGACGACGGAAGAGATAAGAGATAATTTCTTGATTCAATCGCTTTTCAAGGTGGGAGAAATTAAAATGGTCTATTCCGATACCGATCGTGTTATAATAGGCTCCGCAGTGCCTTTCGATACTTCGATTATTCTCTCAGCAACGGATGAATTGAGAGCAGCCTATTTTACTGAAAGGAGAGAACTGGGGGCACTCAACATAGGCGGTAAAGGAACTATTGATGTTAACGGCAAAGCTTATGGAATGGAAAAACTTGACTGCTTATATATAGGAAAAGGAAACGAAAAGATTTCATTTGCCAGTAGTAATCCGGATGACCCTGCGACTTTTTATCTTTTGAGTTATCCCGCGCACACTGAATACCCCACAAAGTTGTCACGGATAAAAGAAGCAGAACTGCAGAATCTGGGTTCGGATGAGAACTCAAATAAAAGAACGATATACAAGCACATACATCCAAATGGAATTAAAAGCTGTCAGCTGGTAATGGGTGTAACCATCATGGCATCTGGTAACGTCTGGAACACCATGCCCCCACACACCCATGGGCGCAGGATGGAAGTTTATTTGTACTTCGATATCCAAAAAGATAACAGGGTATTTCATTTATGCGGGCAACCTGACGAAACAAGACATATTGTCGTATCCGACAGACAGGCTGTTATTTCTCCCAGCTGGTCGATTCACTCCGGAGTGGGAACCTCTGCCTACAGTTTCTGCTGGGGTATGGGCGGAGAAAACCAATCATTCGATGATATGGACCACCTTGATATAGGAGATTTAAAATGAAGGATAAAAATATATTGGATAAATTCAGACTGGATGGTAAGAGGGCTCTTGTTACGGGCTGCAGTCGAGGAATTGGTCTCGGTATGGCAGAAGCGCTTTCGGGGGCCGGTGCGGACATTGTGGGAGTGAGCCGTTCTCTTAAAGAAGGAAGCGAAGCGGAAAAGTTGGTAAAAGCTTCCGGCCTCGATTTTAAGGGATATGCCTGCGATTTTTCTGACAGGAAGGCCTTATATGATTTTATAGAGAAAGTTAAGGCTGACTTCGAACAGATTGACATCCTGATAAATAACGCGGGAACAATAAGAAGAAAGCCGGCAGAGGAATACCCCGACGAATACTGGGATGAAATAATGGAAGTCAATCTCAACGCTCAGTTTATTCTGGCAAGAGAATTCGGAAAAGATATGATAAAAAGAGGTTATGGTAAGATTATATTTACCGCATCTCTTTTAACTTTTTTCGGAGGAATAACGATTCCCGGTTATGCAGCAAGCAAAGGGGGAATCGGACAGCTAACCAAAGCCCTGTCCAACGAATGGTCAAAATATGGCGTGAATGTAAATGCCATAGCCCCCGGTTATATAGCAACCGATAACACACAAGCCTTAAGAGAAGACCCGGTAAGGAATCAAGGTATTATGAACAGAATTCCATTTGGCAGATGGGGAACCCCTGAAGACTTAAAAGGCGCAGTCGTATTCCTCGCCTCAGAAGCATCAGATTATATATGCGGTACTATTCTAACAGTAGATGGTGGATGGACAGGAAGATAAAGAAATAAAGGAGGAGTAAATGAGAAATTCATTAATTAAATATTTTTTATCCTTATTTTTAATAATTATATCGGGCTGTACTTGTGGGGACCTCGCGCGTGAATACCCGGAGTTTTTTTCGATAAAGGCAACAAACAAAATCGATTTCGAAAGAAAAGAATCTTGCGTTTTTCTAGATATAGCGATGATAAAAGAGAAACACCCTGATTTCAATTCCGAAGCATTTGTAATCACAGGAAACGGAAAAGAGCTGGCAAGCCAGAGTATAGAAACCAGCAAAAACCATTATAAAATAGCATTCCTGGCTGATTTCGCTCCGAAAGAAACCAAGAAATTAACAGTAAGATACGCAAAAGAGGGAAGCAAAAATAGAGAATACCCCAAAAGAACTAAAAGTTTATTATCAATTAAATGCGGCGGCAAATGGGAAGGAAACAAATATGAAGGAGGAACTTTTAAAGATACAAATTACCTGAAAACCCCTCCCGGGCACACAGATCACTCGGAATTCATTCGATTTGAAGGACCGGGCTGGGAATCCGATAAAGTTGGTTACAGGTTATACCTGGACTGGCGAAACGGTACCGATATCTTCGGGAAAAAAGTCGGCAATATGGTACTGCAGGATGTCGGGCTGGACGGATTTGAATCTTACCATGAAACGTCGGACTGGGGTCAGGATATCTTGAAAGTAGGTGATGCTCTCGGGATTGGGGCAGTTGGTATGTGGGAGAACGGTAAAGTAGAAAGAATATCTAAAACCGACAGTTTAATATGCGAGATTTTAGCGGATGGAGTTTTATATTCACAATTACGCATAAAATACCTCGGATGGAAACCAAACTCCGAAAAATATAACTTAATCTCGGATCTTTCCATTACAGCAGGAAGCAGGTTAACAAAACAAGATATTACAGTCGATAAAAATATTTCCAACCTATGTACAGGAATTGTAAAAAGTGAACAGGTTAATATTCTAAAAAAAGAAGACAGAGAAACCGGCTGGGGTTATTTAGCTTCTTACGGGAATCAAAGCATCATAGGCGATAAACTGGGAATGGCAGTTTTGTACAGAAATGAAGATAAAGTTATGATAACCGAAGATGAATTGAACCAGGTTGTGGTGCTCAAAACCCGTGAAGGTAAATTAACCTATTATTTCCTTGCCGCCTGGGAACAGGAACCGGAAGGGATTAAAAACGAGGAAGAATTCATCGGATATCTTGAGGAAATTATAAAAGAGCTTGATTCGCCTACTTCCATAACGCCCTAAAGAAGCTAACGCAAAATATTAACCACAAAGACCACAAAGGACACAAAGCCCCCTCCCGCCCGACTTTAATTTTTTGTGTTTTTTAAACCAACCCCAAACCACCGAAAAATTTAGAGAGGTGGTACATATATGTTTAAAAAAATAAAATCTTTGTGCTCTTTGTGTACTTTGTGGTTCAACTCTTCTTTAGTTAGATAAACAATCTAATTTTTTGAATAGATAATAGATATCCACTTTTCCGCAACTTCTTCCATCTTGTGCGGATTATCAATATTCCTAGTAAGCGCAGTGCCGCAAAATATTCCATCAGGATCACTCTTTACGATATCTGCGAGATTTTCTTCAGAGACGCCGCCTGTATAAAATACGGTCAAACCTTTGTAAGGTCCCTTCCAGGCTTTTGCAACCCCATAAAAAGAATTTGAGGCTGTAACAGTCGGAAAAAGCTTATACACCCACTGGTAAGGATATTTTTCTTTTAATTCCGAAAATTCACAACCATAGAGTTCTGCTTTCTTTACAAGCTGTTTCCCTACATCTCCTAATCCTCCGGGGACGTACATTATATCGTTAGCAACGCAAACTTCCAACACTTCCGGAATATAGTCGGCAGAAATAATACCGGCAACACCCTGGCGAATGGCATTTTCTGCAAGTTTTCCGGTCATAACTGTACCTGCAAGTATTAACACGTCGGGATACTTATCAAGAACGGCTTTTATACCGGAGGAAGCAACTTCAGAGCGAAAAACAATCTCCAGAGTAACTCCTAGAGGATGCAATATCTCATAAGCCTTGACACATTCGGACGCAGTCCCTGGCGCTAAAATCGCGATTACCCTGTTCTCTTTAATTTGCTTAAACACAGCTGCCGACTTGCTCATACCAAACCTCCATTTTATAATTTTTAAAGTAACCCCTGCATTCTCACGGCATTTTCATTTTAGAACATGTTATCGATTTTGTCAAGGATTTTAAAAAAATTATTATCACACAGAGCCACAGAGAACAAAGAATAGTTAGATGGTGGGATGGTTGGGTGGCTTCAAATATCCCATCCAATAAACCCACAATCCAACTAACCAACTTGGATTCGAAAAATCTCAAAAAACCCCCTTGACAAATTCTAAAAAATCGTTATAATACTCTATAAAACAAAGTACTTTGTTTAAGGAGGAAAAAATGAAAAAATATTTATTAGTAACAAGCGTAATCTTTGCTATCTTTTTTGTATCTTGTACCCCACCCGTTTATCTCCCAAATAGCCTAAACACTCCTCTTCTTAAAGAAAAAGGTGAATTCAATATCGGATTAAATAGCTCAATTGGTGGCTGCGATTTTCAAACCTCTCGAGCGATTACAGACAATGTTGGATTAATGATAAACGCAACTTACCTCAGAGATAGAAATGAGTT
>CAZQNI010000113.1:0-5428 GCA_964594255.1 uncultured bacterium
AGGAAAACGCCGAAATTAAAACTAAAAATAACATACCATCCCTCCAGAATTTTTTGTTGATAACATAAGTTATATTCTTTATAAGTCAAGAGGTGTCTTCCATTAAAAAAAGACGATTCAAAGGGTTAAATGTTCCGTGTGAACATTATTGAATACCAGCGCACTAAACCCTCAGTTTAATCGTCAGAAAGGTACCAAGACACCAAAATCCTTCCTTACACTAAAACTTACGACAGAATAAACATGATTTATTGAATTTATTTCTTTATACTAAAACCCGATAACCAATATTCCTTCTTCTATGATTATTCATTGTTGTTTTTTAAATCTCCACTCAAGACCCAAATAATCTATATGCAAAAAACGGCCAGTATTTACTGAAGCTTAATTACTTTCCCCATTACAGGTTTGTTATTTCCTGCCTTTAGTACGCCAAAATATACACCTGCGCAGCATTTATTGCCTTTATAATCACTTCCATCCCAGAAAAAAGTAATTGGGGAAGACAATGCATTACTTAAAGGAAAAGATTTAACAAGTTTTCCGCTTATATCATAGACGCAAAACTCAGCATTTTCGATATTATCTGGTAAATTCAAAACAAATTCTGTTTTACCGCTGAAAGGGTTGGGAGAGGCGTCAAAACTTATAATAGAAGATGATTTTTTAAAAGGATCTTCCACACCTGTAGCCCCATCTTCAAGAACCCAGATTTTCTCCTCATAAGAACACTTAACATAGATCCAGCTTGTTTGGGGGTTTACGGCAAGTGAACCAGGACTACCGCCAACCACAACAGCGACAATAACATTATTAGTCGCCCCATCAATCACAAAAACATTGTCGCTATGCGAATTTGACACATAGATATGGTTCACTTGCGGGTTAACAGCAACTCCAATGGGATAATTCCCAACTGCAACATTACCAATTACCTCATTAGTCGACCCATCAATCACAGAAACACTGTGGCTATTCCAATTTGTCACATATATCCGGTTCGTTTGCGGGTTTACGCAAATACCTTTTGGGCTATCGCCAACCTCAATAGTGGTAAGAAAAGAGCCTGTTGCTTCATCAATAACAGTAATATTGTCGCTGTCCTCATTTGCCACATAGACCTTGTTCGTTTCCGGATTTACACAAACTCCATAGGGAGAATCTCCAGTCCCGTAAACCTCAGTTATAACATTGCTTGACCCATCAATCACGGCAAGATTATTTGCAGCAGAACATGTCACATATATCCGGTTCGTGTTTGGGTTTACGCTAACCCTAAAGGGATAAGACGGAAGATGTTCAATAGTAGCAATCACAGAATTATTTGTTCCATTAATCACACAAACATTGTCGTCATAGATATTTGCCACATATATCCGGTTCGTTTGCGGGTTTACGGCAATACCACAAGGATATTCTCCAACTCCGATAGTAGTAATTAAAGAATTATTTGTCCCATCAATCACACTAACCTTTTCGTCATAGATATTTGTCACATAGAGCCTATTCGTTTGCGAGTTTACACTAACTATACTAGGAGTATACTCAACATCAATAATATCAACAACCACAACATTGCAGAATACCGCAATTGTAAAACATAATACTAAACTTAAAAGTATAATTTTTCGCAAAAAAGACATATCCTCCTCCTTACATTTCTATTTTAACAATTATAATGTTTCCGGACTACTTGGTCAAGGGCATATAGGAAGATAGCGAATTTATAAAAAAAGGGGGTTGACAAGCTTTGATATATGAATATTTTTTATACTGCCAAGAACAAAATCATATTTTTAATAAGGAGGTGTTATAAGGAAGCAGTTGAAATATTTTTTATTGTTATCTCTCAAATTTTTAGTTAAGGGGGAGAGTTGATTTTCACAAAAATTTAATCTTTGATAAAGGAGGTAAAAAATGAAGAATTTTGTAAAATCGCTTATATTCTTAGGCTTTTTTTCATCCATACTTTGTTGTGCTATATCGAGAGAATCAGGGGTGAAAATGCCCAGTGAAATAGAACCTGCGGATACGATAAGGTATGTAGATAATGGAAATATATGTGAATATGAAATGGTAGAAGAGATCGATCTGGGAGAAAATGTTTATAAAGTCTGGTTTGGGAAAGACGAAGAGAATGCAGGTAAACTAAAAGCAATAAAAAAGGCAAACACTCTTACTCTTTATGGGTCGAATCTCAGCTTTATTGGGGAAAAAGAGGTTAGCAGGGTTTACGCCTCACCAAATGCAAAATATATGGGATTGGAAATTTATGCGGAAATACCTACAAAGAGTGAAGCAGGTAAAAGAAAATTTGTTTTAATAGATGAGAATGGTAACGTAATATGGAATAAGGAATATAAAATATCTTATGATATGATTGGACCTTATTATTTCGTGTCAGATAAAGGCACAGTAGCTGAGTTTGATAATTCTTACGGGATTTTAATCTTTTACGACATAAGTGGAAACGTTAAGAAAAAGGTGCAATTATTCGAAAGTGGTTCTTTCTCCGACAGAAGAGGTATATTCGGAAAATTCTCGGGCAATGGTAATTATTTCGTTGCCGGTGTAAACGATCCTGACAAGGAGATATTTTCAGGTAGTACTGGAGTTATTCTCTTTGAGAGCACAGGAAATAAAGTATGGGACTATCAAACCGGCAAGGATTATCTCGTTCCTATCTACATTTCTTATAACGGTAATTATATCATAACATCGGCAAAAGAAGATATGATGGATAAAGATGATTACCTTAGAAAAGACAGAGCAACTACTTTCCTTCTTGGAAAGGGGGGAAATCTTATAAGGGAGTATCCGGGAATTTACATAAGCAATAATGAAGGAGATTTTTCTTCCTCGGAAAAATATGTTATAATTAGGGATGTCAGATATGAATATGCTTATCTGATAGAAACAGAAACAGGAAATAAATTATCCAAATTTAGTCTATTTGGCACGGGGAAAAGCTTAAAAGATGTGAAAATTGCAGAGGCAACAAAGCTTATCGGGATTACCTATGACAATAAGGTCGAATTAATACAGTTTAACGGCGTTAAAGCGTGGTCCAAGGAAGTTTCCAATCCTGAAGATCTCTGGCTGAGTGATGATGGAAGTAAGATTACCGTAAGAAGTAATAATAAAATACTAAGATTTGAGAAGGTAAAGTGAAAATGAGAAGGCAAATAATACTTTCAATTTTTATACTTGTTTTTAGTCTTACTTTATATTCTTCTTCAAAAAACAAACTAAAGGATCTATACGAGATAACAGAAGAAAAAGTTTATATGGTAAGGATAAGCATTCCAACAATGGCAGATTTTGAGAGGTTGAAGGATTTAGGGATTGTATGCAGGAGTCCGGGTAAATTAACGATAAAGGTAACGGAAGCCAAATTTGAGGAATTAAAGGAAGAGGGTTTTGAAGTCGATATAGTTAAAAAAGCGATTGAAGTTCAAGGGAAAAGGAAGTCTTCTCCGGTTACTAAGTTAAGAGATTACGAACCTGGTGAAAACGGCGAAGATCGTCCTATTCCAGATGATGGCGGAGCCACGTGGGGATGGAGTCCGATAACTATTACGAGTGCTCCTTCCGGAGCCGAAGTAACAACAGTTGATGTTCACTACGAGATCGTTCATCCTTGGACGTCTGATTTGGTTGTAGATCTTACAGATGCAACTCTGGATGTCGAATATAGGTTATGGGATCAAGAATATTCAGACAATATTGATGAAACCGAGTATGGTATTGAAGATTTCGAAGGTGAACTTGTTAATCAGACATGGTATCTATATGCATTGGACCTTTATACGGGAGATGAAGGATACATTGATTACTGGAACATAACTGTATATTACGGCGAGGGATACCCTGATCTTGCCATTACAAATATACAAGTAAGCAACAATACACCCTGGTTAGACGAATCTATAGATGTAACGTTTACCATAACAAATCAGGGAAATGGACCTATCCCTCCAGATACAGACTTCTGGACCGACTTATTCTTTAACGAAATAATTCAACCTTCTACTCCGGCATCGGGTGATGTATGGTTCTCGACTCCTTCACTTTCCGCCGGCGAATCAATAACTCATACATTTGAAGACATTATGAACGATGAACCTGGCAGATGGAGAATGTATGGACTTATTGATTCTGATAATCGAGTTTACGAATCAAACGAAAGCAATAACGGTTACGGTCCTGTAGAGATTTTCTGGAAAGAAAGACCTAGGGGTGATGTGTATGGATGGCCTATTAAGAATTTTCATGAGCAACATCCTTTAAACGGAACCCTTAATGAATACCGAATTGGTCCACCTGAGCACTTCCACGATGGTATAGATATAGACACAACTGTAAATGCAGAAGTTTACAATGTCTCTTCTGGAACGATAACCTTAGGAGGTAGCGGAATGTCAATGTGGGTAGGGTATGGTGGAACCGACTACACCTACTATTATTGTCATCTTAAAAATTTCCCTCTAGGGATTACTGATGGTCAATGGATAAACAGTGATACTATAATTGGGTATGTTAATGACGACGCGCATGTTCATTTTAGTGAGGGTTCTGAGCATATGGAGGTTAACCCTCTAAGAGTCAATGGCATTATGCCTTACCTGGATACTAGATCACCCACCATCTCTAGTGTTAGCTTAGTGAGAGATGGTACTTTATACGAGGAAATTGACCGTGAGAACGTCAATGGAAAGGTAGATATTATTGTTCACGCGAGAGATGATATTAGCAGCCAGGGTACAACCGGACCAAAAGCTGTTTATAGGATCGGTTATCATATAGTAGATGTTCATTCCGGACCAATCTATAATATCCAATTTGATAATTGGTTATCAAGCGATAATCTTACTTATGTATATGCTATTGATGATAATAATTTGACGACAATGAGTAACCATTATTATATTGTAACCAATAATATGACAAGCAACAATTACCTGGATGCAGGGACCCTGCCAGCCGGAACCCATACATTGAGAATTACCGCTCAGGATATTAGAAATCGTGACACTGGCACTCTCCAGCATAATACAAGAACACATGATGTGCAAATTAAAGTGATTCCTACTGGAGTTGATGAAAATAAAGAAATACCTAAAACTTTTGCAATACATCAGAATTTCCCAAATCCTTTTTCCGAAAGAACTGAGATCAAATACCAATTACCTGAAGAGTGCGATGTGGAATTGGCAATCTACAATGTAATTGGCGGAAGAGTAAAAACTCTTATAGATGGGAAACAATCTCCGGGATACTACAGCGCATACTGGTCTGGAAAGGACAGCAGGGGAAGAAACGTCCCTGCGGGAGCCTATTTCTTAACATGTAAGGCAGGAAATTTTGAAGATAATAAGAAGATAGTAAAACTTCAATAAGGAGGCAAAATGAAAAGAATCTTATTTTT
>CAZQNI010000114.1:0-5411 GCA_964594255.1 uncultured bacterium
TATATTTCTTCCCCGTGTTCGTCTTCCTTGACTATGGACTGGTCTTTTTGAAAAGTCACCTCTTTGAAGATTTTTTCGAGCTCCCCAGTTTCTTCATTTCCTATCCCTTCAAAAACCTTTTTAAAAAAATCTTTCATATTCCAAAAATAAGCATTGGAAGAGAAAAGTCAACTTTTATGATCCTTCGGATCAGTTAATTGATTGATTGGTGTATTGGTTAATTAATAAAAACAAAAAGAAAAACATTTGTGCTATTCGTGTAATTTGTTGTTCTTTTTAGGTGTTGTGTGGGGTTTTGACTCTTGACTATGGACTCGTGACTCAGGACTCCTTATTATTGTTTTGGCAATAATAAGGAAGTGGGTTGATTTTTAGTTTTTTTTTATTAGAATTACTCGGATGAACATTAATTATTAAAATTATTAGGTCCGAGGAGGGTCTTATGAGTTTAGGAAAGGGTAAAATATGGTTTGATGGTAAATTCGTTGATTGGGACGAAGCCAAAATTCACGTTCTCTCTCACGTCATTCATTATGGTTCAAGCATCTTTGAGGGGACTCGATGTTACAACACAAAGAAAGGTGCTGCCATTTTCCGGCATATGGAACATCTGAAAAGGCTATACGATTCTGCTAAAATATATCGGATGGATATCCCTTATACAAAAGGAGAATTTGGTCAGGCTATTATTGAAACCATCAGAGTTAACAAACTCAAAGAATGTTACATAAGGCCCTTTGTGTTTCGAGGTTTTGGCTCTATGGGTGTGAATCCTCTAAAGAATCCGGTTAATTGTGCGATTGCCGTCTGGGAATGGGGTCCATACCTTGGTGAAGGAGTTCTCGAAAAAGGAATCTCTGTTCAGGTTTCCTCCTGGAACCGTTTTGCTCCGAACACAATGCCTTTTCTTGCGAAAGCCGGAGGGAACTATCTGAATTCTCAGTTAATAAAAATGGAATCATTGATGAACGGGTTTGACGAGGGTATAGCGCTGGATTCTTATGGATATGTTTCCGAAGGTTCTGGTGAAAATGTATTTGTTGTCAGAAATAACGTTATATATACTCCACCTTCGAGCACAGCTATACTTCCGGGTATTACACGTCACAGTGTGTTTCTTCTTGCAAGAGACCTTGGCTTACGTATTGAAAAACATCTTATACCCAGAGAAGCTCTATATATCGCGGATGAGATATTTTTTTCCGGTACAGCAGCCGAGATAACACCTGTTACGAAAGTCGACAATATAGAAATCGGAGACGGGAAAAGAGGACCTATCACAAAGAAACTGCAAGATGAATTCTTTGGCATCATAAAAGGCGAAAAAGAAGACCGTCACAACTGGTTGACTTTCGTCTACGAATAAAAGGTTTCGTATTTCGAGTTACGTGGTTCGAATTCAAATGGTGTGTGGGTGTTTTAATCTTTTTTTAAACATTCTGGTGCACCAACACACTAACAGACCAACATCATTAACAAGGAGGTAAAGATGAAAAATTTTCTTTCATGTTTGTTTTTAATTTCTCTTATCTCGATTATTTCCTGCTGTAATCCCGAAGACTCGGTAGGAGACAGTCAAATACAAATTGCAAATGAAGAAGAACTAATGGAAAAATACGGCCCGAAAGATTTAACGGAAGAACAAGTTGATAGTATTATAAAATCTATTAAATGGACAACAAATAAAAATCCTACTATTCTTGGGAGTAAAAATGCAAAAAAAGGCGGAACTGCTGTTTTTGGCGATTATGGTTATCCTGCCACCTTGAGAACCTATGGGGAGAATTCCACTAATCTATTAAATCAGATACTAACAAGAATAGTATATGAAACGCTTTTAAAAATCGACCCTGTAACCTATGAATATATTCCCGGACTCGCGGATAAATGGTCGATCTCAGAAGATAAAATGACTTATTTCTTCCATGTAAACGAAAAAGCAAAATGGCAGGATGGAATGCCTGTTACTTCATTCGATGTCGTTGCAACTTATGATTTATTAATAGATGAAGGAACCAGAAATCCTTATGAAAACGATTTCTACAGCAGCAAATACGAGCGCCCCATAGCTTTAACGCCAAATATCTTTATGGTTAAAGCCAAGCTACTTCAATGGAGTTTGTTTCTCTACTTCAGCGGTACTTACATTTATCCGGAACATGTAGTAGGAAAAATCAAACCCTCTGAATACTTGAAAGAATATAACAATAAAATGATGATCGGAAGCGGCCCTTATTATTTCGATAGAGCTATCCCAAACGAGCTCATAGTTCTTAAGAGAAATCCCAACTGGTGGGCTGCCGACTTCCCTTTGAACAGAAATTTATTTAATTTCGACGAAATAATGATTAAATTTTATACTGATCAGACAGTTTTATTTGAGAATTTTAAAAAAGGAAACTCAGACATAGCTCCCTACATATCTTCAAATACAATCAATAAATGGGTAAACGAATTCACTTCCGAGGAAATGGACGCTGTTAAATATAATCATATAGTAAAACAAAAAATTTATTGTGGACAACCAGCAGGACATGGAGGATTTGCTTTTAACATGAGAGAAGACCCCTTTAATGATATTAGAGTAAGAAAGGCAGTAAGCCTACTTTTGAATAGAGGAGAGATAATAAAAAAGCTTTTCTATAATGAGTATAAACATATGGACTCATATAATGCTAATTCTATTTACGAAAACAAAAACAATCCGAAAATAAGATATAATCCTGAGGAAGCAATAAAACTTCTGGAAGAAGCCGGGTATTCACAGAAAAACTTGAATGAAGAGGGCTACATAGTTAAAGAAGGGAAACCCTTTGAACTTAATTTGAATGTTTATAGAAGTGATGATACCAGAGTAGAAACTCTATTTCAAGAAGAATTAAAAAAGGTTGGAATTAAAATGAATCTTAAGAAGGTAACATGGGCAACACATACAAAAGATCTTGATGAAAGAAACTTTAAAATGATATGGATAAATTATACAACGCTTTTGTTTCCTAACCCGGAACACGCATATCATTCAAAATACGCAGATAAACTCAATACAAACAATATATACGGATTTAAAAACAAAAGAATAGATGAAATCTGCGAGACGTATAATCTGGAGTTTGATTTCGAGAAAAGAAAAGAACTCATTCTGGAACTCGATTCAATTCTGGCAAGCAATTATCTTATGGCTTTAAACTGGTATTCAGACAATATCAAAATTTTATACTGGAATAAGTTTGGAACGCCTGATTTCGTGTTAAGCGGTGTTTCGTATGTGGGGGAAATAACGTTCAGACTTTTGGAAATTATCGCTACTTTCTGGTGGTATGATGAGGAGGCTGACAAGGTTTTGAAAAACGCGATAGATAACGACCTTCCTCTGCCACCAAAACCCGCCGAGGTTAGGGAGTGGGAGAAATATAGGTAGTTCTTAGTTCCTGGTTCATAGTTCCGTAGTTCTTAGACAATCAAAACGACCGAAGACGTAACAACATTTGTGTTATTCATGAAGTTCGTTGTTCCTATTTGGTGTTGTGAGATGAGCTTTGTTTTGACTGATGACTAGTGACTCATGACTGTTTTAATTGCCTTTGTTTCAATTAAAAGCAGGTGGGTTGACGTTTCATTCAAAAAACATAATATTGCAGGATGAAAGAATTCGCCGTTTCAAGATTCTTTAAGGAGGTAAATACCCAGCGCGGCAGAGCCGCTAAAATGTAAAAATCAAATATCAAAATGGAAAATTACAAATCAAAATTCAAAAATGAATTTAGAAAACAAAGAAACGAAAAATTGCGTAAAAACACAAATTTTTTTAGTTTTTTTTGGGGGAAGGGTAAATTTACATTTTAATATGTCATTTTGCTTTTTGATTTTTAATATTTTATTTGCCAGAAAAAGGTGGTGAATTTAAATGGGATATTTTTTAGCAAAAAAACAAAAAGTTGACTGGTAAAACTATAATGATGACTTTTAAAGTATGGTCAACAGTGAAGTCTTTCTTTTCTTTATTGTTTCTCTTTTCTTTATCCTTTCTTTCCTACTGCGATAAAAAAACTTCTTCTGTTGGTTCGAAAACTACCATAACCGAAGCAGAATTAATGAAAAAATACGGCTTAGAAGATTTAACTAATGCAGAGATTGACAGTATTGTAGAATCTATTAAGTGGACTACAAATACCGCGGGTATTATCCTTGGCGATATTGAGGCAAAAAAAGGAGGCACATTAAATTTTGGTTCTTTCGGCTATCCCGTAACACTAAGGACTTGTGGTCAAAATTTTACGTACCTTTTAAACTCAATCTTAAGATCTCTTATTTACGAAACTCTTCTAAAATTAGACCCTGTTACGCTCGAATATCTCCCTTCCCTTGCGGATAAGTGGTGCATAACTCCTGATAAAAAAACTTATTTTTACCACATAGACACCACCGCTAAATGGCGGGACGGCAAACCCGTCACCTCTTTTGATGTTGTAGCTACCTGGGACTTAATCGTTCATGACGATTTAAAAGAACCTGTATGGCAGAGTATGTTTTTAAAATTTAAACGCCCAGTCGCTCTAAGAGAAGATATTGTGATGATACAGCCAAAAGAGCCTTCCTGGAGAGCTTTTTTTAATATCAGTACGGAGGAGCTTTTTATCTTACCGGAACACATAATAGGAAGAATTAAACCATCCGATTATATGAACGATTATAACAATAAAATGGTTGTGGGTTCAGGCCCGTATTATTTCGAGAAAGCAAGTCCAAATGAATTTATAATTTTAAAAAGAGACACATCCTGGTGGGCAGCAAATAAAACTTTAAACAAAAATCTTTTTAATTTCGATTGCGTGCGCTTTCTTTTTTATACAGAAGAAACGGTTATGGGCGAAAAATTTAAAAAGGGAGATGTGGACGTAATAAAAATAGAAAGACCCCTACTGAAACAATGGAAAGAAGACTATATTTCCGAAAACATGAACGAGATAAAGTACAATCATATAATAAAACAACGCGTCTATATAAATATGCCCGATGTAAATGGTTTTTATTTTAACTTAAGAGAAGAACCTTTTAATGATATACGCGTAAGAAAAGCCCTATTTCTGCTATTTAACAGAAAAATAATGCTCGAAAAATTTTACTATAATGAGTTTAAATTTATGGATTCGTATTTTGCCGGACTTCCTTATGAAAACAAAAACGACCCGAAAATAAGGTACAATCAGGAAGAAGCAATAAAGTTGTTGGAAGAAGCCGGCTATTCTCAAAGAAATTTAAACGACGAAGGTTATATCGTAAAAGACGGAAAAGTCTTTGAAATCACCCTTAATATTTACAGAACGGACGATACACGAATAGAAACTTTCCTTCAGGAAGATTTAAAAAAAGTTGGAATCAAGCTAAATCTAAAGAGAGTTACATGGGCTACA
>CAZQNI010000115.1:0-5362 GCA_964594255.1 uncultured bacterium
GGCAGAGGTATTGTGAAGAAGAAGTAGCCGAAATGCTTGAAAGCAGCCTGGAGAACCAGCAAGCCTGGGAAGAAGTAAGAGAACAACTAAGGACAATGGCAGAATCATTGAGGGGCGAACTAAATTTCTCTTTACCTGAGGATTGCCCGGTTGAGGATCGTTGTTGTAACAATAGACCCTGTTGCGAGGGGCTTGATCCCTGCAAAGAAGCAGACCTGGAAACATTCAAAGAACGAATGAATTGTCTCCAGAATCAGATAAACTCACTTAACAATATATTTAACGGCTCTACCGCTGAATTCTTGAGACTTTATACCCGCTGGCGAAATGGGGCGGATCACAGAGCTACTATGGATTTCTATAACGCGTATTTTTCGCTCATAGATGATATCATAGGATTGATCACCTCTGCGTTAGATGCCATCACCCCCGATGCGGAAGAAGTTCTGGAACAAATTATTGAGGAAACTCTGGCGTCGGGCGCTTGCACCCTGGCGCCCGAATGGTGTGAGGCTATCCAGAATGCAAGAACAGTGAAAGAAAAGATGGGCGTTGTTCAATCATTAATGGCAAGTGCCAGATCAAGTGGTTCTATGCCTCCCGCATTCATTGTCGCCATGGTTCAAGCGATGGCGCAGCAAGCCGCCAGTGCGACAGGGGTTGCTGTAGCAGGATGGGATAATTTTGCTAATGTGATGATAAATCAACTGAGAAGCGCGTATGAAGCTCTTGCCTGTCTACTCGAGCTAAACCAAATAAGAATAGCGTCTTTCAGGGATTGTGATGAATTCTGCAGCAGACTCATAGAATGTTTGAAGGCAGAGATTAAAGAAACCGAAGAAGAAATTGAAAGAATCGAGGAAGAAAATGCCAGAGAACGTACGGAATACTGGGAAGAGGAACGTGAAAGAATAAAGGTGGCAATGGAGCAAGCGCTTTCGGAACTGGGCGTGGGCTGGTATGATAAATGCTGCAAAGAAGGAACCGGTGAAATCCATATACCGGGTGATGGCGAATGCGCCAGAGTTGCCGAGCAGGCATTAAGAAGAAGCATGGGAGACAAAGCCTGTTTCATGACCTTTGTAATACGGTGCCATCCTGACGGCAGAGTAACCATAGAGCACAGCTTCCCATCGCGGGAAAGAAGAGAAGACTGCTGTGAACCCCAGGTGGAGCGGACAGAAGGAATCGGTAGACGGGAAGGTAATCCTCCTGAAGGCGGAAATGTCTGTTATCCCGAAAGTGAAAGGGAAAGAGAAGGAATTGGAAGGCGGACACTACCTGCCGGAGGATGGAGAGTGGAGGCTCGCGACGGAGAAGGAAACCTGATTGGTGAAAGCCCATCACGAGGACTGAATCCGAGGAGAATAAGGACCGAACCATACCATAAACCGACCCCTATTGATTCTATTGAATGTGAATGCAACGTTACTCCCGTAATAAACGGTAAGCCTGTTAAGAATAATACTACCGTTCGGAATCTTCAAAAAGGTATTAAGCAAACAATCTCCGTTAAGGGAGACTGCGGCAAAGATTGTGCTCTCGGGCCGCAGAGTATCACCGTTCAGCCTCCTCTTGTATTCAATGCAGCATTCGGAGCTCCTATAGTATTTTTACCTCCTCCGATTACGGTCAACGCTAAGAAAACAGTATATGATTTTCCTTACCCGGGATTGTACAAAGTCACCGTTACTCAATTTTGTGAGGACGGAAGTTCCTGCGATGCCTCTTTCAATGTAGTGATTTCGGAAAAAAAGAAACCAAAACCTTTCGATCCGGATGATATTGCCGGATTGGCTCCCGGGGGAGGATGTGGGAATGCCTATTGTCTCAAGGTACTCTATGCGATTTTAGGAGAGAAAGATTTCAAAACAATCCCTTTCAATTCTCTCAAGCTGGGGAAAACGGGCGAGCTTGAATTACGTCTTAAGAGTAGTTGTTTCCCGAAATGCAGAGGCAAGAAAGTAATCACCTGGGAAATAACGGAACCCGACGGAAAAAAGGTAATTAAAAAAGACGCAAATTTATATGAAATAAAATATGATTTCAATAAAGTGGGTTTGTATCATGTCTGTGTAATAGAAACCGCAGTCTGCAGTGGCAGGACGAAAACATGCAGTAAGTTTTTGCTTATCGAGACGAAATAAGGGGGGATTCTCAAAATAAGAAAAAATATTGAACCACAAAGCACACAAAGACCACAAAGCCCACCACACCCAACTTTTTTTTGTTTTTTAACTAAATCTTAATATTGCCACGAAGACACCAAGACACAAACATTCCAAACTGTTGGTCTGTCAAGAAGAAAGACGGATGACCGGGGACAGCAGACCGTAGATAGAAAAATAGGAAAATCGAAAAATAGTAAAATTGTGAAATAGTTAACCAAGAACCACGAACCAGGAACGACGAACTAAGTCCTAATTTTTGACTTGTGACTAATGACTTGTGACTCAATTATCTAAGACCTAAATTAATGTACCGTTCCCCTAGCCCGGCACATCCCGTAATTACTTTGCTGGCTTAACCGTTTCTAGACTTTCCATGTTCCATATCTATTCTTGTATTTTACTCTCTACGTATTTCACGGCATCTTCAACAGTTCTAAGATTCATTGTTTCTTCATCCGGAAATTCCATATTAAACTCTTCTTCGAGTGCCTGTAGTAGTACAACATAGCCAAGGCTATCTACTCCAAGGTCGTCCGCAAAAGAGCTTTTCGGCAAAATTTCCGTCGTTTTTACATTAAATTCTTCCGCCACAATTCTTTTTATTCTCTCAAATACTGATATGGTTCGCCTCCTATACGGTATCCGAGTTCAATAGTCTTTTTATCTCGTTTATTATTTTCTCGGTTACGATTTTTAATGTTTCTTTATTATAAGGCTTACCATAATATTCATCAAAATAGAGTGGTTTTCCAAATTTGAGTATTACTTTATGCGGTCGGGGAAACCTTTGCCCTTTTGACATAACATTGAAAGAACCAATTATTGCTACAGGAACAACAGCTGCTTGTGACTGCAAAGCAATAAATGCTGTTCCTGATTTTGGCTCCTGTAAAGAGCCGTCTAAGCTCACCGTTCCTTCAGGATACATATCAATTACATGGCCATTTTTGAGGATATTAATAGCAGTTCGGACGGCTACTCTATCAAATTCTTCTCTTCTTACGGGGAAAGCGTTCAACTTTCTGAAGACAAATCCCGCAAAGCGTTTTCTGAATAGTTCCTCTTTGCCCATTGTATGGAGTTGTCTGTTGATCGCAGCTCCCAGAATAAAAGAATCCAGATCGCTGGGATGGTTTGGTGCCAGGATTACGCCGCCTTCTTCCGGAATGTTTTCAACGCTAATAGCTTGTAATCTAATATAGATTATTGCTATAACACGCAAGATTGAATGTGTAATTGAATAAAACATCTATATCCTCATGGGTATGTATGAGAGCAAACACCCTGGACTTAAGGCTAAAGCCGTGAATGTTGTAATGTATGATATTTTTTTTAGTTTTTCTATTTTTTCTCCCTTCGGAGTACTCTTGCACATAGCAGGTCTCCTAATTTATGGCTGACCTACTTACTGCTTAAATGATATTGTGTTGTTAACAAAAGTCAAGGTTTTTTACTTGGGATGTAGATAAATACGGATTCTTAAAATGTTGGCCTGTTGGTCAGTTGGACTGTTGAGAAGAAAGACGGATGACCGCAGACGGCAGACCGGATTAACCACGAACTGCGAACAAAGAACAACGAACTAAATCTTAACCCTCGATATCGCCCTAGATATTTATTTTGTTTTAACTATCTTATTTATTGTAAATCCCAATAATGCGCCTAAAACCAATGTCATTATTGCAATCGGAATTAAACTCATTGGTTCCTGCCAGGCGATTAAAATCGCGATGGGAGTTAGCAGTAAAAAAGAAATTAGAATTCCTTTCAAAATACTATTAATTTTTAATTCATTTGTCGAAATTAAAAAACCCGCGATTATCCACATTGCCAATGCCGACAAATTCGCATCCCATGTTAATTTCTGTAAAATCATTGGTATTACATCGATAATACCCGCGACTAACCCCAAAACTAAACCTGCAACAATCTTTTTCATAATTCCCCCTTATTTAAATATAAATTCTAAAGAGATAAAACTGATAAGTCAAGGGACGGTGCGTAGCACCGAGTCATGTTTTTAGGATTTAGGATTTTGGGGTTAGGATTTAGGAAAACAAAAGAAAAAATCGACCGAGGACAGCAGACCGAAAAAAACAACGAACTACGAACAGTAAACCGAAATCTATTTTTTGACTGAAGACTAATGACTGGTGACTCGTGAAAATGGAACTCCCGAGCATTTTGTTAGGTCACATTAATAAAGAACAAGAAAGAAGAGAATTTAATGCTTGGAGAAAACAAATTGTAAGAAAATTTTAGTTTAAAAAAAGGAGGTCAAAATGGAAAAGGTAAAATGGGTAGTATTTAGCTCTTTAGTACTTTTTTTGTTCTTGCCCGGTAACCTAAGCGCAGAAGAGATAGGCATACTTCCTTTTAGAACAACAGGCGTTGAGATGTATATAACTGATGCATTTTATGATCTTCTTGAATCCGAACTCAATTATTATGACCACAAAGTTGTATCGCCCTATGAAATAGAACATTATCTCGGAGGTCGTGTAATATGTTATAACAAAGATTACGCTGCCGATTATGGAAGGTCGTTGGGTCTTGAGAAAGTGATATTTGGTTCTATAACCAAATTAGGCGAAAAATATATAATTTCAGCTGTAGTCGTCAAATCTAGAACTGGAGAAATACTTCTTTCAGATAAAACAACCCTGGAAAATGAAGATTATTTAGATTCGTACGTGTATAGTCTGGCAGAAGCTATTGAAGAAGAAGTATATGGAAATGTGGTTTATTATAGCCCCAACTATAGCAGAACTGTCACCCACGTCTATATCGGAAATTACTGGCGACCACGTATTATATGGAGGAGACCACGCAGAAGTTTAATTACCGTACGGGTACCTTTAATTAATATAAATCTCGGAAAGCCTCATACCGTAATTTATAAGTCCCCACCAAAGACGAAAACCGTTTATGTAAAGACGAACCCCCAAAAAGACGACCACGGAAAACCGAATAAAGGAAAAACCGATCAAGGGAAATCAAAAGACAAAAAGTCCGATCATGGAAAATCGAAGAATGAAAAGTCCCATCGTGATGATGGCGGGTCGAAGAAGGGTGGAAAGAGATAGTAAGAGGATTAGAAGCAGCGCAAATTAGAATTTCAGGGATTAGGGATTAAGGGTTATATGCAAGATGAAAGTAGGCCATTGTAAGGGCTTGCTTTTATGGTAAAA